>NZ_JAPKIA010000012.1:0-188127 GCF_036759865.1 Kluyvera genomosp. 2 | reverse complement strand
TTTAATCAGCGAGTCAGCTTGGGAAGAAATGACCTGCTTATTCGCACCTTCCCTAGAGCAGGTGCGGACGCTCGACGGTGTGGAAATTCGCTCTCTTTATCACCTCTATCCCGATTTTAATATCGACGTTGTCGCTGAACAGGAGGCGCTGTCTCGTGCCGATCTGGTCATTCTGCAACATCCGATGCAGTGGTACAGCACGCCGCCGCTGCTCAAGCTGTGGCTGGATAAAGTGCTGGCGCACGGCTGGGCCTACGGGCACGGCGGTACCGCGCTGCACGGAAAAGACATGATGTGGGCGGTAACGACCGGCGGTGGCGAAAGCCACTTCGAAATTGGTTCACATCCGGGCTTTGACGTGCTGGGTCAGCCGCTGGAGGCTACCGCCGTTTACTGCGGCATGAAATGGCTGCCGCCGTTTGCCGTGCACTGCACGTTTATCTGCGATGAAGAGACGCTGCAGGCGAAGGCGCGTCACTATAAACAACGGCTTTTGGCCTGGCAGGAGGAGCATAACAATGGATAGCCATACGCTCATACATGCGCTGATCTACCTGGGATCGGCGGCGCTGATTGTGCCGATTGCCGTACGTTTGGGGTTGGGTTCGGTGCTCGGTTACCTGATCGCGGGCTGCATTATAGGCCCGTGGGGGCTGCGTCTGGTGACCGATGCGGAAGCCATTCTGCATTTCGCCGAAATTGGCGTGGTGCTGATGCTGTTCGTCATTGGCCTGGAGCTGGACCCGCAGCGGCTATGGAAGCTGCGCGTCTCGGTATTTGGCGGCGGACTGCTGCAAATGGTGCTGTGCGGGGCGCTGATTGGCGTGTTCTGCATTTTCCTCGGCCTGCGCTGGCAGGTGGCGGAGCTGATTGGCATGACGCTGGCGCTCTCTTCGACCGCTATCGCCATGCAGGCGATGAATGAACGTAATCTGACGGTGACCCAGGTCGGGCGCAGTGCGTTCGCGGTGCTGTTGTTCCAGGATATTGCGGCCATTCCGCTGGTGGCAATGATTCCGTTGCTGGCCAGCAGCGGCGGCTCGACGACCCTCGGCGCGTTTGCGTTTTCAGCGCTGAAAGTGGCCGGTGCGTTGGTATTGGTGGTGGTGTTAGGACGCTATGTGACGCGCCCGCTGCTGCGCTTTGTTGCGCGCTCGGGTCTGCGCGAAGTGTTCAGCGCCGTGGCCCTGTTCCTGGTGTTTGGCTTCGGTTTGCTGCTGGAAGAAGTTGGTCTTTCGATGGCGATGGGGGCATTTCTGGCCGGCGTGCTGCTGGCGAGTTCTGAGTACCGCCATGCGCTGGAAAGCGATATTGAGCCGTTTAAAGGGCTGCTGCTGGGGCTGTTCTTTATCGGCGTCGGGATGTCGATCGATTTTGGCACCCTCATTCATCACCCGCTGCGTATCATCACGCTGCTGGTGGGCTTCCTGGTGATTAAATCGGTGCTGCTGTGGCTGATTGCCAAACCACTCCAGGTACCGCGCTCGCAGCGTCTGTGGTTTGCGGCGCTGCTGGGGCAGGGCAGTGAATTTGCCTTCGTGGTCTTTGGTGCGGCGCAGATGGCGAACGTGCTGGATGCCGATTGGGCGAAGGCGCTGACGCTGGCGGTAGCGCTATCGATGGCGGTAACGCCGGTGCTGCTGGTACTGCTGACGCGGCTGGAAAAACGCGCCAGCACCGGCGACGCGCGGGAAGCGGATGAAATTGATGAAGAACAGCCGCGGGTGATTATTGCCGGCTTTGGCCGCTTCGGTCAGATTGCCGGGCGTCTGCTGCTGTCCAGCGGTGTGAAAATGGTGGTCCTCGACCACGACCCGGATCACGTCGACACGCTGCGTAAATTCGACATGAAGGTGTTTTATGGCGATGCCACGCGAGCCGATCTGCTGGAATCCGCCGGGGCGGAAAAAGCTGAGGTGCTGATTAACGCCATTGACGATCCGCAGGCCAGCCTGGCGCTGACCGAGCTGGTGAAAGAGCATTTCCCGAACCTGACCCTTATCGCCCGCGCCCGTGACGTTGAGCACTATATCAAGCTGCGTCAGGCTGGCGTCAGCGCACCGGAGCGCGAAACCTTCGAAGCGGCGCTGAAGTCCGGGCGTCAGGCGCTGGAGTCGCTGGGGCTGGGGGCATATGAAGCGCGCGAGCGTGCCGATCTGTTCCGCCGCTTTAATATTCAGCTGATGGAAGAAATGGTGGAGATGGCCGAGATTGATGCCTCCTCGCGGGCGGCGGCGTTTAAGCGCACCAGCGCCATGTTGACTGAAATCATCAACGAAGATCGCAACCATTTGTCGGTCATTCAACGCCACGGCTGGCAGGGCACGGAAGAAGGGAAGCACAGCGGCAACCCTGAAGATGAGCCGGAAGTAAAGCCGACGCTGTAACGGCTTCGTAGGTGTAATGCTGGCTGTCCACTTTGCCTTCGTGGACTTGCCAGCAAATCTGAAAATTTTCTTATTCTTTACCTGGCTGCCAGTCGACGAAAGATTAAGCTTTCCGTATAGTGGCGACAATTTTTTTCGCATCTGGGATACACTCAATGATCAGTCTGATTGCTGCGCTTGCGGTCGATCGCGTCATCGGTATGGAAAACGCCATGCCATGGGACCTGCCGGCCGATCTGGCTTGGTTTAAACGCAATACGTTAAACAAACCTGTCGTTATGGGCCGTCTGACCTGGGAATCCATCGGTCGCCCGCTGCCGGGACGTAAGAACATTGTTATCAGCAGCCAGCCCGGTACAGACGATCGCGTGCAGTGGGTGAAATCGGTTGATGAAGCGATTGCCGCCTGCGGTGACGCGGAAGAGATTATGGTGATTGGCGGTGGCCGCGTATACGAACAGTTCCTGCCGAAGGCGCAGAAGCTGTACCTGACGCATATTGATGCGGAAGTGGAAGGCGACACCCATTTCCCGGATTACGATCCGGATCAGTGGGAGTCGGTGTTCAGCGAGTTCCACGATGCCGATGAGCAGAATTCTCATAGCTACTGCTTTGAGGTGCTTGAGCGGCGCTAAGACCGAGCCTTTCCCGGCGGCGCTTTGCTGGCCGGGCCACTAAAATAAAAAACGCCGAGTGAAACGCCGGCGTTTTTTATTTTTCAATGGGGATGCGCCAAACTACGAAGCCACCGCCTCGCTCTCGCCCGGGGCCAGTTTACGGTTCGACGGCTGTACAAAATACGTTTTGTCTTCCCAGCGCAGGCAGGTGAGATCGCCACCCCAGCAGCAGCCGGTATCCAGCGCGTAGATATTTTCCGGCGTACCTTTCCCTTCCAGCGAAGCCCAGTGGCCAAACGCCACGCTGTACTCGTCGGTAATCGGCCCCGGCAGCATAAACCAGGGCTTCAGCGGGGCGGGCACGTTTTCCGGCGACTCTTTGCTGTACATATCCAGCTGGCCGTTCGGGAAACAGTAGCGCATGCGGGTGAAGGCGTTAGTAATAAAGCGCAGACGCGCCAGGCCGCTCAGCTCGCGCGACCAGTTATTCGGCATGTCGCCGTACATGGCGTCAAGAAAGAAGGGGTAGGAGTCGCTCGACAGCACGGCTTCGACGTCGCGTGCGCACTGTTTTGCCGTTTCGATATCCCACTGCGGAGTGACGCCCGCATGGGCCATCACCAGCTTTTTCTCTTCATCCACCTGCATCAGCGGCTGGCGACGCAGCCAGTTAAGCAGATCGTCGGCGTCCGGTGCTTCCAGCAGCGGGCTCAGGCGGTCTTTGGGCTTATTGCGGCTGATGCCGGCAAACACCGCCAGCAGATGCAGGTCATGGTTTCCCAGCACCACTTTGACGCTATCGCCCAGCGATCTGACGTAGCGCAGCACCTCCAGCGAGCCGGGACCGCGAGCAACCAGGTCGCCCGTGAGCCACAGCGTATCTTTGCCCGGCGTAAACGCCACCTGCTGTAAAAGAGCGATCAATTCATCGTAGCAACCGTGAACGTCGCCAATAAGGTATGTAGACATGATTAATGAATCAGCGTGGGAACAAAGAGACGGAAAACGGGAATGTCGATGGAGAACGGTACGCCGTCGACATCGACCATGTCGTAGTGGCCCTGCATGGTGCCCAATGGGGTTTCCAGTACGGCGCCGCTGGTGTACTGATATTCTTCGCCGGGCTCGATGTGCGGCTGTACGCCAACCACACCCTCGCCCTGCACTTCGGTTTCGCGGCCGTTACCGTTGGTGATGAGCCAGTAACGGCCCAGAAGCTGAACCGCGCTTCGCCCGAGATTGCGAATGGTGACCGTGTAGGCGAAGACGTAACGCTCTTCTTCCGGCTGGGAGTGCGTCTCAATGTAGACGCTCTGTACCTGGACGCAAACTCGTGGCGAATTAATCATGGTTTAGCTCTCCTTCGAGGGCGCATTTTCTGACAGATAGTTGGCCATCCGGCAGTACTGCGCAACAGAGATATTTTCTGCCCGCATCGCCGGGTCGATGCCCAGTTCCGTCAACACCTCAACGCTGAACAGGTTGCCAAGGCTGTTGCGGACGGTCTTACGACGCTGGTTGAACGCTTCGGTCGTAATTCGACTCAGGACGCGGACGTCTTTCACCGGGTACGGTGGCGTGCTGTGCGGCACCAGGCGTACGACGGCGGAATCCACTTTAGGCGGCGGCGTGAAAGCGCTCGGCGGCACTTCAAGAACCGGGATCACGTTACAGTAATACTGCGCCATGACGCTCAGACGGCCATAGGCTTTACTGTTCGGCCCGGCAACCAGACGGTTAACCACCTCTTTTTGCAGCATGAAGTGCATGTCTGCAATGGCATTAGTATAGCTAAACAGATGGAACATCAGCGGCGTAGAGATGTTGTACGGCAGGTTGCCGAACACGCGCAGCGGCTGACCCAGCGTCTGGGAAAGCTCGCCGAAGTTCATGGTCATGGCGTCCTGCTGATAAATCGTCAGCTTTGGCCCCAGGAACGGGTGCGTTTTCAGACGTGCGGCCAGATCGCGGTCAAGCTCGATCACGGTCAGTTCGTCCAGGCGTTCGCCAACCGGTTCGGTCAGCGCGGCAAGACCCGGGCCGATTTCAACCATGGCCTGGCCTTTTTGCGGGTTAATGGCCGCAACGATGCTGTCGATCACGAATTGATCGTTGAGAAAGTTTTGCCCGAAGCGTTTACGGGCTAAGTGGCCCTGATGGACTCGATTATTCATTAGAGTTAACAATCATTTTGATGGCGAGGTTAAGCGCCGTAATAAAACTGCCGACGTCCGCTTTGCCAAGCCCCGCCAGTTCAAGGGCGGTGCCGTGGTCAACGGAGGTACGAATAAAGGGTAAACCGAGCGTAATGTTCACGCCGCGGCCAAAGCCCTGGTATTTTAGCACGGGAAGGCCCTGATCGTGGTACATTGCCAGCACCGCATCGGCATGGTCAAGATACTTCGGCTGAAAAAGGGTGTCGGCAGGCAGCGGCCCGCTGAGGTTCATGCCCTTTTTCCGCATTTCTTCCAGTACGGGAATAAGCGTATCGATCTCTTCCGTGCCCATATGGCCGCCTTCGCCCGCGTGGGGGTTCAGGCCGCAGACCAGGACGTGCGGTTCGGCAAGGCCGAACTTGTTCTGCAAATCATCGTGCAGAATGGTGATCACTTCTCGCAGCAGATCCGGCGTAATGGCATCGCTGACCGCCTTCAGCGGCAGGTGCGTTGTCGCCAGCGCCACGCGCAGTTCTTCCGTTGCCAGCATCATCACCACTTTCGCCGCGCCCGAACGTTCTTCAAAGAATTCGGTATGCCCGGTAAACGGAATGCCGGCGTCGTTAATAATGCCTTTGTGCACCGGCCCGGTGACCAGTGCGGCAAATTCACCGCTCAGACTGCCGTCGCAGGCGCGCGCCAGCGTCTCAACGACGTAGCGCCCGTTCTCCACGTTTAACATGCCAGGCGTGACCGGCGCGTTGAGCGCAACGGGCAGCAGCGTTAGCGTACCGGCACGTTGCGGCTGCGCTGGCTGTTCGGAAACGTAGGGGAGAAGCGTGAGGGGAAGACCAAGAAGTTTCGCCCGCTCGGTAAGCAGGCTGGCATCAGCGCAGACGACCAGTTCAAGCGGCCAATCGCGCTGGGCCAGTTGGATCACGAGATCCGGACCAATCCCGGCGGGTTCGCCGGGAGTGATAACGACACGGTGTTGAGTCATTAGTTGCTCAGAATTTTCACGTAGGCGCTGGCGCGCTGTTCCTGCATCCAGGTAGCCGCTTCTTCAGAGAACTTACGGTTCATCAGCATACGATAAGCGCGGTCTTTCTGCGCCGCATCGGTACGGTCAACGTTGCGCGTATCCAGCAGCTGAATCAGGTGCCAGCCAAAGGAGGAGTGAATCGGGGCGCTAATCTGGCCCTTGTTCAGCTTCATCAGCGCATCGCGGAATGTCGGATCGTAGATGTCCGGCGTCGCCCAGCCTAAGTCACCGCCCTGGTTCGCAGAACCTGGATCCTGAGACAGCTCACGCGCCGCTTTCTCGAAGGTGGTTTTGCCGCTGCGGATATCCGCTGCAACCTGTTCCAGCTTCGCGCGGGCCTGATCGTCGGTCATGACCGGCGACGGCTTGAGCAGAATGTGGCGAGCGTGGGTTTCGGTCACAGAAATGCTCTGAGACTGGCCGCGCATGTCGTTGATTTTCAGAATGTGGAAGCCTACGCCGGAACGGATCGGCCCGACGATATCGCCTTTTTTCGCCGTGCTCAGCGCCTGGGCAAAGATAGCCGGCAGCTCCTGAATACGCCCCCAGCCCATCTGGCCGCCTTTCAGCGCCTGCTGGTCAGCGGAATAGGTGATAGCCAGTTTGCCGAAGTCGGCGCCTTTACGGGCCTGGTCGACGATGGATTCAGCCTGGCTCTGCGCTTCATTCACCTGATCGGAGGTCGGGTTTTCCGGCAGCGGCACCAGGATGTGGCTGAGGTTCAGCTCGGTGCTGGCGTCGTTCTGGGTGCCAATCTGGTTTGCCAGCGCGTCCACTTCCTGCGGCAGCACGGTGATGCGGCGACGCACTTCGTTATTACGCACTTCGGAGATCAGCATCTCTTTACGGATCTGGTTACGGTAGGTGTTGTAGTTCATCCCATCGTAGGCCAGACGGCTGCGCATTTGATCCAGCGTCATGTTGTTCTGTTTAGCGATGTTGGCGATAGCCTGATCGAGCTGCTCGTCGGAGATTTTGACGCCCATTTTTTGCCCCATCTGCAGGATAATCTGATCCATGATCAGACGTTCCAGGATCTGGTGACGAAGGGTCGCATCATCCGGCAACTGCTGGCCAGCCTGGCCAGAGTTCATCTTAACGGACTGCATAAGGCCATCGACGTCGCTCTCGAGGACAACGCCATTATTTACGACGGCTGCTACTTTATCGACAACCTGCGGGGCAGCGAAGCTGGTATTCGCAACTAAGGCGATACCGAGAAGCAGCGTTTTCCAGTTCTTCATACTTTTTCCATTTCAATTAACCGCAATGCGGATGATGTGTCTAACTCGTTACCTTACAGTGAGCTTTGGTACGGCATAATGTTGGAACGCAGCATCTGCTGGGTGCCCAGACCGTAGTTAGAGCTCAGACCACGCAGCTCAATACTGAAGCCGATGGAGTTGTCATACTTGGACTGCCCGCCGGTGCCGCCATTGTTGTAATCCCAACCGTTGAGTTTACGCTCATAGCCCACGCGGATGGCGTAGCAGCAGGAGTTGTACTGCACGCCCAGCATCTGATCGGCCGGATTATGCGTGTTGGTGTCAAAGTAATAGGCACCGACAACGGACCAGCGATCGACGATTGGCCAACTGGCCGTCGCCCCCACCTGCGAGATACCGTTACGGTACTGCTCGGCGGTGGAGTAGGTCGGCAGCGTCGCCTGGATATATTCCGGGCTGGCATAGCGATAGGTCAGCTGTACCAGACGTTCGTCGTCCTGGCGATACTCAATGGCCGAGCTGCTGGTGGCGATGTTGTTCAGACGCGTATCGTACTGAATACCGCCGCGCAGGCCCCACTTGTTGCTGATGCGCCAGTAGGTGTCGCCTGCCCATACCAGTGAACCGGTTTTGTTGTCTTTCTCCCAGTTAATGTTGTCATCACCGGTGCGAGACTCGGTGAAATAGTAGATTTGACCAACAGAAACGTTAAAACGTTCAACGGCGGCGTCATCATAAATGCGCGATGTGACGCCGGTCGTGATCTGGTTTGCAGAGGCAATACGGTCGAGGCCGCTGTAGGTGCGATCGCGGAACAGGCCGGAGTAGTCAGACTGCAGCAGCGTGGAGTCGTAGTTGTTGATTTTGCTCTGGTCACGATACGGGACGTACAGATACTGAACGCGCGGTTCCAGCGTCTGGGTGTAGCCCGGGCTCAGCACCATATCGCGCTCGAACACCATCTTACCGTCGACTTTCAGCTGCGGCATGGTGCGGCTGACGGAGCTCGCCAGCTGGTTATGGCTGCTGTCGCTATTGTAGTCGTCGATATTGGTCTGGTTGTAGTGCGTGGCCAGTAGCTTGGCTTCGGTGTTCAGGCTGCCCCAGCGGTTGCCCAGCGGCAGATTGATGGTTGGCTCGAGGTGAACGCGCGTCGCTTCCGGCAGGCTGCCGTTGCTGTTAACGAATTTCACCGCCTGCGCGTAGAGGCGGGTATCAAACGGCCCCACGTCGTTCTGGTAGACGTTAACGTCCAGCTGCGGTTCAGCGGAATAGGAGTTGCTGTTGCTGCGGTCGAAGACCTGGAACTGCTTGGTTGACACGGTGGCATCGAAGTTCTGCACCGCGTAGCCCACGCTCAGCTTCTGCGTGGCGTAGCCGTCGGTACTGGAACCGTACTTGGAGGAAAAGTCGTTAAAGTAGTCCGGGTCGCTGACCTTGGTGACGTCGGCGTTGAAACGCCACACCTGATCCATTACCCCGGCATGACGCCAGTAGAACAGCCAACGGCGGCTGTTATCGTCCGTCGGGTGATCGTTAGAGTAGACGCTGTCGGAAGGCAGATAGTCCAGCTCGAACAGGCCGGTACCCGCCTGAGTCAGATAGCGGAATTCGTTTTCCCACATGACGCCGCCGCGCTTATCCATATAGTGCGGCGTGATGGTGGCGTCCATGTTTGGCGCGATGTTCCAGTAGTACGGCAGCGTGAATTCGAAGCCGTTGGAGCTGCCGTATTTGGCGTTCGGGATCAGGAAGCCTGAACGGCGCTTATCGCCGACCGGCAGCTGCAGATACGGGCTGTAGAACACCGGTACCGGGCCAATTTTGAAGCGGGCATTCCAGATTTCCGCAACCTGCTCTTCGCGGTCGTGGATAACCTCGCTACCGACGACGCTCCAGGTGTTGGACCCCGGCAGACAGGAGGTGAAGGTGCCGTTTTCGAGAATGGTGTAACGGTTTTCGCCGCGCTGTTTCATGACGTCAGCGGTGCCGCGGCCCTGGCGGCCGACCATCTGGTAGTCACCTTCCCAGACGTTGGTATCTTTGGTATTCAGGTTTGACCACGCTTTGGGGCCTTTCAGAATCACCTGATTATCGTCATAGTGGACGTTGCCAAGCGCATCGACGGTGCGCACCGGTACGGCGACGCCCTCAGGCTGCTTTTGATGCAGCTGAACTTCATCCGCCTGCAGGCGGCTGTTACCCTGATTAATATCGACATTGCCTTTAAAGACGGCGTTATCCGGGTAGTTGCCGTCGGCGTGATCGGCCGTAATCGTGACGGGCTGTTCGTTAGCCGGGCCGCTGACCAATGGGCGATCGTAACTCGGCACGCCAAGCATACATTGTGAGGCGAGATCGGCTGCCATTCCTTGCTGACTGTACAAGGCGCTGGCGATCATGGTCGCGAGGAGAGTGGGAATACGTTTTTTCATACGTTGTATTTGTTGTTCCGTCATCTATAGCATTGCGGCATGCAAACGGTCAGAGACTAACGTACTCATCGTTATGACGCTAGTTTTATCCTGCCCGTTCTCGCCAGAGGTGTTATGCATGGCATTGAATGACAGGTATGATAATGCATATTTTAGCCGCTGGCATGACGATTTGGGGAGTATATGCAGTATTGGGGAAAAGTGATTGGTGTGGCGGTTGCCCTGATGATGGGCGGCGGCTTCTGGGGCGTCGTCCTCGGGCTGCTCGTAGGCCACATGTTTGACAAGGCACGTAGCCGTCGCGTGAACTGGTTTGCCAACCAACAGCAACGTCAGTCGCTGTTTTTTGCGACCACGTTTGAAGTGATGGGCCACCTGACCAAATCGAAAGGGCGCGTGACGGAAGCGGATATTCATATCGCCAGTCTGTTTATGGACCGGATGAATCTGCACGGCGAGTCGCGCACGGCGGCGCAGCAGGCGTTCCGCGTCGGCAAGGCGGACAGCTACCCGCTGCGCGAGAAGATGCGTCAGTTCCGCAGCGTCTGCTTCGGGCGTTCCGATCTGATTCGGATGTTTCTTGAAATTCAGATTCAGGCGGCGTTTGCCGACGGTTCTCTGCACCCGAACGAGCGCGATGTGCTGTACGTGATTGCCGAAGAGCTGGGTATCTCCCGTGCCCAGTTCGATCAGTTCCTGCGCATGATGCAGGGCGGCGCGCAGTTTGGCGGCGGCTATCAGCAGCAGTCGCAGGGCGGTCACGGCGGCGGCTGGCAGCAGGCACAGCGCGGGCCAACGCTGGAAGATGCCTGCAACGTGCTGGGCGTGAAGCCAGGCGATGACGCGACAACCATCAAACGCGCATACCGTAAATTAATGAGCGAACATCACCCGGATAAGCTGGTGGCGAAAGGGCTGCCGCCGGAGATGATGGAGATGGCGAAGCAAAAAGCGCAGGAAATTCAGAAAGCGTACGAGCTGATTAAAGAGCAGAAAGGGTTTAAGTAAGGTGTTGTGAATTGCCGGATGGCGATGCTTACGCATCTCATCCGGCCTACAGGATGTGGTAGGCCGGGCAAGCGCAGCGCCCCCGGCACTATCGCGCGCGGTCTTAAAAATCCACCGGCGCCTTAAACGTCATGCTATTACCAAACTGCGGGTGGGTAATGGTCAACGTCTCCGCATGCAGCTGCAAACGCGACGCCATCGCCAGCGCTTCATCGTGCGCATAAAAGCGGTCGCCGAGAATCGGGTGGCCCAGCGCCAGCATATGCACGCGTAGCTGGTGCGAGCGTCCGGTAATCGGTTGAAGCTTCACCCGCGCCGTGTTATCCGCCGCATATTCCAGCACTTCATATTCCGTTTGCGCGGCCTTGCCGGTTTCATAACACACTTTCTGCTTTGGCCGGTTCGGCCAGTCACAAATCAGCGGTAAATCCACCAGCCCCTCCGCAGGTTGCGGATGCCCCCACACGCGGGCCACGTACTGTTTTTTCGGCTCGCGTTCGCGGAACTGGCGCTTGAGCTCCCGTTCCGCGGCTTTGGTCAGGGCCACTACAATCACGCCGCTGGTCGCCATATCCAGGCGGTGTACGGACTCCGCCTGGGGATAGTCGCGCTGCACGCGGGTCATGATGCTGTCTTTATGCTCCTCAAGACGACCCGGTACGGACAACAGGCCGCTTGGCTTGTTGACCACCATGATGTGCTCATCCTGATAGAGGATAACCAGCCACGGATCCTGCGGCGGATGGTAGTTTTCCATTCCCATGACGGGCTCCTGTTACTGGTGAGTGACGACGATAAGACGCAGCGCGTCCAGACGCCAGCCCGCTTGTGACAGGCTTTCCATCACCTGCTGACGGTTGCTTTCAATGGCGGAAAGCTCGTCGTCGCGGATGTTCGGGTTCACCGCTTTCAGCGCTTCCAGACGCGACAGCTCGGCGCTGAGCTTCTCGTCGGCCTCTTCGCGTGCTGCGGCAATCAGCGCCTGCGCCGCTTTCTCAATCTGCGTTTCACCTTTTTGCAGAATGGCGTGTACGTCCTGCTGCACCGCGTTCACCAGCTTGCTGCCGGTGTGGCGATTCACCGCGCTGAGCTGGCGGTTGAAGGTCTCAAACTCGACCTGGGCGGCAAGGTTGGTGCCGTTCTTATCCAGCAGCATACGCACCGGCGTCGGCGGCAGGAAGCGGTTGAGCTGCAGCTGTTTCGGGGCGTTGGCTTCAACCACGTAAATCAGCTCCAGCAGCAGCGTACCGACCGGCAGCGCCTTGTTTTTCAGCAGCGAAAGGGTGCTGCTGCCGGTGTCGCCGGAAAGGATCAGATCCAGACCATTGTGAATCAGCGGATGTTCCCAGGTCAGGAACTGCGCATCTTCACGGGACAGCGCGACGTCACGCTCAAAGGTCACGGTACAGCCGTCTTCCGGCAGACCCGGGAAGTCCGGCACCAGCATATGGTCGGACGGCGTCAGTACGATCAGGTTTTCGCCGCGATCGTCCTGGTTAATACCGACGATATCGAACAGGTTCATGGCGAAGGCGATCAGGTTGGTATCGTCATCCTGCTCTTCAATGCTTTCTGCCAGCTTCTGCGCTTTTTCGCCGCCGTTGGAGTGGATTTCCAACAGACGGTCGCGGCCCTGCTCCAGCTGCGCCTTCAGCGTGTCGTGCTGCTCGCGGCTGGCTTTAATCAGATCGTCAAAACCGTCGGTGGTTTCCGGCGCGGCCAGATAGGTAATCAGCTGGTCGTGGACGCTGTCGTAGATGGTACGGCCGGTCGGGCAGGTGTGTTCGAACGCGTCCAGGCCTTCGTGGTACCAGCGCACCAGCACGGACTGCGCGGTTTTTTCTAAGTAAGGCACGTGGATCTGAATATCGTGCGCCTGGCCAATACGGTCAAGACGGCCAATTCGCTGCTCCAGCAGGTCCGGGTTGAACGGCAGGTCAAACATCACCAGGTTGCTGGCGAACTGGAAGTTACGCCCTTCGGAGCCGATTTCCGAGCACAGCAGCACCTGCGCGCCGCTGTCTTCTTCACCAAACCAGGCGGCGGCGCGGTCGCGTTCAATAATGGACATGCCTTCGTGGAACACGGCGGCGCGGATGCCTTCACGCTCGCGCAGCACCTGCTCCAGCTGTAGCGCGGTGGCGGCTTTGGCGCAGATCACCAACACTTTCTGCGAGCGGTGGCTGGTCAGGTAGCCCATCAGCCACTCAACGCGTGGGTCGAAGTTCCACCAGGTACCGGTATCGCCTTCAAATTCTTGATAAATCTGTTCCGGATAGAGCATATCGCGGGCGCGCTCTTCGGCGCTCTTACGGGCACCCATAATGCCGGATACCTTAATGGCGGTTTGATACTGCGCCGGCAGCGGCAGCTTAATGGTGTGCAGCTCGCGTTTCGGGAAGCCCTTCACGCCGTTACGGGTGTTACGGAACAGCACGCGGCTGGTGCCGTGGCGGTCCATCAGCATGCTGATAAGTTCCTGACGCGCGGCTTCGGAGCCTTCGCGATCGCTGTTGGCGGTTTGCAGCAGCGCTTCGATATCCTGCTCGCCAATCAGCTCGCCGAGCATGTTCAGCTCTTCATTGCTCAGCTTGTTGCCCGCCAGCAGCAGCGCGACGGCGTCGGCGACCGGGCGGTAGTTTTTCTGTTCTTCAACGAACTGCTCGAAGTCGTGGAAGCGATTCGGGTCAAGCAGGCGTAAACGCGCGAAGTGGCTTTCCATTCCCAACTGCTCAGGCGTCGCGGTCAGCAGCAGCACGCCAGGCACGCGCTCGGCCAGCTCTTCAATGGCCAGGTATTCGCGGCTTGGCGCGTCTTCGCTCCATACCAGGTGGTGAGCTTCATCGACCACCATCAGATCCCATTCGGCGTCGCACAGGTGCTCCAGACGCTGCTTGTTGCGGCGCACGAAGTCCAGCGAGCAGATCACCAGCTGTTCGGTTTCAAACGGGTTGTAGGCGTCGTGCTGGGCTTCGGCGTAGCGCTCGTCATCGAACAGGGCGAAGCGCAGGTTGAAACGGCGCAGCATCTCAACCAGCCACTGATGCTGAAGGGTTTCCGGAACGATAATCAGCACGCGCTGCGCGGCGCCGGAGAGCAACTGCTGGTGCAGAATCATCCCGGCTTCAATGGTTTTGCCCAAGCCGACTTCGTCCGCCAGCAGGACGCGCGGCGCGTGGCGGCGGCCAACGTCGTGTGCGATGTTGAGCTGGTGCGGAATCAGGCTGGTGCGCTGGCCGCGCAGGCCGCTCCACGGCATACGGTATTGTTCGCTCTGGTATTTCCGCGCGCGGTAGCGCAGAGCAAAGCGGTCCATACGGTCGATTTGCCCGGCAAACAGGCGGTCCTGCGGCTTGCTGAACACCAGCTTGCTGTCGAGCAGCACTTCGCGCAGCATGACGTTGGCTTCTTCGGTGTCCTGGCGCGTACCGATATAGGCCAACAGTCCATTTTCTTCTTTAACTTCATCAACGAGCAACTGCCAGCCTTCATGGCTTGTGATCGTGTCGCCGGGATTGAACATGACGCGGGTCACGGGGGAGTCGCTTCGGGCGTACAGACGGTTCTCTCCGGTTGCCGGAAAGAGCAGGGTGACGGTGCGTGCATCCATTGCAACAACAGTACCAAGTCCCAGTTCGCTTTCTGTATCGCTGATCCAGCGTTGACCAAGTGTAAAAGGCATATGTGTTCGGCTCTATCTTTAATAAATTGCAGGCAATATTCAGCCACCACCTGAGAGGAGGCGGCGAGTGAATTTGGTCCAGGAATGGAAAGGGCGCTATGGTACTGGATGGCGGGACGTTAGTCACCTGTCAAAACAACCCCAGTTGCCCCGTCACTATTGTAGCAAAATCATCGTCGACAAAGGGGAGAATTCCTTCGGCGACGGGGGCCAGTTGTTTGGTGAGATAGTGGTCGTAATCCAGCGGCGACTGCTGATACGCCAGCGGCTCCGGGCCGTTGGTGGTCCAGACGTAGCGGATGCTGCCGCGCTGCTGGTACTGTTGCGGACGCCCTAACCGCACGTTCTGTTCATCGGCCAGCCGCGCGGCGCGCACGTGCGGCGGCACGTTGCGCTGGTACTCCGCCAGCGGGCGGCGCAGCTGCTTACGATACACCAGCTGTTCGTCCAGCTCGCCGGCCATCAGCTTATCAATGGTTTCGAGGATGAAATCCCGATAGGGTTCGTTGCGGAAGATGCGCAGATACAGCGCCTGCTGGAACTGCTGCGCCAGCGGCGTCCAGTCGGTGCGTACGGTCTCCAGCCCTTTATAGAGCATTCGCTGCTCGTCACCGTCCTGAATCATCCCGGCATAGCGCTTCTTGCTGCCGGTATCGGCACCGCGAATGGTCGGCATCAGGAAGCGGCAGAAGTGGGTTTCAAACTCCAGCTCCAGCGCGCTGGTCAGGCCGCTTTTTTGCAGTTCATCGGCCCACCACTGGTTGACAAACGCCACCAGCTCACGGCCAATCGTCGCGGCCTCTTCTTCACCGTGGGCGCGTTTAAGCCAGACGAAGGTGGAGTCGGTATCGCCGTAAATCACGTCGTAGCCCTGCGATTCAATCAGCGCTTTGGTCTGACGCATGATCGCATGGCCACGCATGGTGATCGATGACGCCAGACGAGGATCGAAAAAGCGGCAGGCGCTGGTGCCGAGCACGCCATAAAAGGCGTTCATGATAATCTTTAGCGCCTGCGACAGCGGTTTGTTTTTATGGCGCTTGGCTTCGTCGCGGGCGTGCCAGATCTGGCTGACGATCCCCGGCAGACAGTGTTTCTCGCGTGAGAACCAGGCGTCGAGGAAGCCTTCAGTGCTGTGCACCGCATCCGGGTGCGCCATCCCTTCAATCAGGCCGACCGGATCGATCAGGAAAGAGCGGATGATCGATGGATACAGGCTTTTGTAGTCGAGTACCAGAACGGAGTCGTACAGCCCGGGGCGGGAGTCCATGACGTAGCCGCCGGGGCTGGCCTGCGGCGGGACTTCGCCGAGGTTGGGTGCCACGTAGCCCAGACGATGCATGCGCGGAAAATAGAGATGGCTGAAGGCCGCTACCGAGCCGCCGTGGCGGTCAACCGCCAGACCGTTGACCGTGGCGCGTTCCAGTAAGAACGGCATGATTTCGGTTTTGTGGAAGATGCGGGTGACCAGCTCACAGTCTTTGAGGTTATAGGTGGCCAGCGCGGGCTTATCTTCGGCGAAACGGCGGTCAATTTCATCCATCCTGTCCCATGGATTGTCAATCGCCTTACCTTCGCCCAGCAGCTCGCGGGCGACGTTCTCCAGCGAAAACGAGGTGAAGTTCCAGAAGGCGGACTTAAGCGCTTCAATGCCGTCGATAATGAGCCGCCCGGCGGCCTGAGCGAAGAATATACCGTTCTTGAAACCGTGCTCGCGCCACTCCAGCTCGCTGCCGCCGCGCCCAAGCCGCAGCGGTACCCGGTAGCGCTCGGCGCTTTTTTGCAGCACGCGCAGGTCGAACTGCACCACGTTCCAGCCGATCAGCACGTCCGGGTCGTGCTCGGCGAACCAGGCATTGAGTTTTTCCAGCAGCAGCGGTCGGCTGGCGACGTACTCCAGGTGAAAATCGACCTGCGGCGTCTGCTCGGGTGGGGTGCCGAGCATATAGACGGTGCGCTGGCCGCAGCCTTCCAGACCAATGCAGTACAGTTCGCCGTGGCGGCTGGTTTCGATATCCAGCGACACCCATTTTAGCGGCGGACGATAGTCGGGGTTAGGCTTCATGCGCGCGTTGCGAAGCCCTGCGGCGGTGGGTTCCCCTTCCACCCACACCGGCGCGGTGATAAACCGCTCCATCAGGAAACGTTCCGGTGGACGAATATCGGCTTCGTAAACGGTGATGCCGTTTTCACACAGCACTTTTTCCAGTTTCATCAGCTGGCGATGGCCGCGGCAGTAGAGGCCGAAAACCGGCTGGCGGTGAAAATCTTTGAGCGCGAGTGGGGCAAGGCGCAGGCCGCTTTCGCCCTGAAGCAACCGTTCAACCTGCGCGCGCTGGGCTTCGGGGATAAATGCTACCGATTCCTGCGGTGGCAAGGTAACCGACAGCGGGCCGCCATCGGTCGCCAACCAGAAGGTTAGCTCGGTGCCCAGAGGCGTGTCCCGCCAGTGACGGGTTAACAGAAAACCGGATTGTGGCTGCGTCACGCGCGTTCTCATCGACAAAAAACCAGGCTTGATTATAGCCTGGTTTGGATAAAGAAGCTGGTGTTTTATACAGGTGTTGCACGAGAGCGCAGGCCGGATAAGGCGCTACGCCGCCATCCGGCATGTGCATCGTTCCGCCTGATGGCGCTTCGCTTATCAGGCCTACTGCCCGTAATAGGCTTTGGCGCCGTGTTTGCGCAGGTAGTGTTTATCGAGCAGCGTCTGCTGCATGTCTGGAAGCTGCGGCGCCAGCTGGCGGCAGAAAATACCCATATAGGCAATTTCTTCCAGCACGATGGCGTTGTGCACCGCGTCCTCAGCATTTTTTCCCCATGCAAACGGGCCGTGAGAGTGCACCAGCACGCCGGGCATTTGCGCCGGATCGATCCCTTTTTCGCGGAACGTTTCGACGATCACCGCGCCGGTTTCCCATTCATACTCGCCGTTGATTTCAGCATCGGTCATCAGACGGGTGCAGGGCACCGGGCCGTAGAAGTAGTCGGCGTGGGTGGTGCCGGTGGCGGGGATGGACTGCCCCGCCTGTGCCCAGATGGTGGCGTGGCGCGAGTGGGTGTGCACGATGCCGCCCAGCGTCGGGAATGCCTGATACAGCAGGCGATGGGTGGGAGTATCGGAAGAGGGCTTTTTCGTTCCTTCAACCACCTCGCCGGTGTCGAGGCTGACCACCACCATATCGTTAGCGGTCATGGCGCTGTAGTCGACGCCGGACGGCTTAATCACCATCACGCCGCGCTCGCGGTCGACGGCGCTGACGTTGCCCCAGGTCAGGGTGACCAGATTGTGTTTGGGGAGTGCCAGATTGGCTTCCAGTACCTGGCGTTTAAGATCTTCTAACATGTTAACTCCTGAGTGCCGGATGGCGCTTCGCTTATCCGGCCTACAAACTGGATTTCCCTCACCCCGGCCCTCTTCCTGGGGGAGAAGGTTAGGGTGAGGGGAAAGCGGCTTAGCGTTTAAACCCGTAATACACTTCGTTCCAGCGCAGCGCGTCCTTGAATGCCGGCAGGTGCGTGTCGTTATCGATGACGGCAATTTCGATATCCTGCAGCTCGGCAAACTGGCGCATATCGTCCAGCGTCAGCGCATGGCTGAACACCGTGTGGTGCGCGCCGCCGGCGATGATCCACGCTTCAGACGCGGTTTCCAGATTCGGGTGTGCTTTCCACAGCGCATTGGCGACCGGCAGTTTCGGCAGGTCATGCGGGGTTTTCACGGTTTCGATGGTATTGACCAGCAGGCGATAGCGATCGCCGAGATCGATCAGGCTGGCGACAACCGCCGGACCGGTCTGGGTATTGAAGATCAGGCGCGCAGGATCGGCTTTGCCGCCGATGCCGAGGTGCTGAACGTCGAGCAGCGGTTTTTCTTCGACGGCAATCGACGGGCACACTTCCAGCATGTGCGAGCCGAGGACCAGATCGTTACCGCCGTTAAAGTGGTAGGTGTAATCTTCCATAAATGAGGTGCCGCCCTGTAGACCGGTCGACATCACTTTCATAATGCGAAGCAGGGCGGCGGTTTTCCAGTCGCCTTCGCCAGCAAAGCCGTAACCTTGCTGCATCAGGCGCTGCACGGCGAGACCCGGCAGCTGTTTCAGGCCGTGCAAATCTTCAAAAGTGGTGGTAAAGGCGTGGAAGCCGCCCTCTTCGAGGAAGCGCTTCATGCCCAGCTCAATACGCGCAGCGTCCAGCACGTTCTGGCGTTTATCGCCGTGGATCTGAGTGGCCGGCGTAAAGCGATAGCTGCTCTCGTATTCGTCGACCAGTGCGCTGATTTCACCGTCGGTCACCGCGTTAACCACCTGCACCAGGTCGCCGACGGCCCAGGTGTTGACGGAGAAACCGAACTTGATCTGCGCGGCGACTTTATCGCCGTCGGTCACCGCGACTTCACGCATATTGTCGCCGAAGCGGCACACTTTCAACTGGCGGGTATCCTGTTTGGATACTGCCTGACGCATCCAGGAACCAATGCGTTCCTGCGCGTGTTTGTCCTGCCAGTGGCCGGTGACCACGCTGTGCTGCTGGCGCATACGCGCGCCGATGAAGCCGAACTCGCGGCCGCCGTGCGCGGTCTGGTTCAGGTTCATAAAGTCCATATCGATGCTGTCCCACGGCAGGGAGGCGTTGAACTGCGTATGGAACTGCAGCAGCGGTTTATTGAGCTGAGTGAGGCCGTTGATCCACATCTTCGCCGGAGAGAAGGTATGCAGCCAGACGACCATCCCGGCGCACTTCTGGTCGTAGTTCGCGTCGCGACAGATTGCGGTGATTTCGTCCGGGCGCGTGCCCAGCGGTTTCAGCACCAGTTTACACGGCAGCTTCGCTTCGGCGTTTAAGGCATTGACCACGTGTTCGGCGTTTTGCGTCACCTGACGCAGCGTTTCCGGCCCATACAGGTGCTGGCTACCAATGACAAACCATACTTCGTAATTATCAAAAACGGTCATGTTCGTATCCTTTAATGAGTCAGAGCGGCGCGGCCAGCGGCGGTTTTTTCCGATGGCGCGGCAGGGAGATAGTGTTGTTCGGCCGTCACGGCCCACTGCAGGTAGCGCTGGTAGAGCTCTTCAAAGCGCTGCGCCTGCGCCGGACGCGGCTGTAAGGTGTGTTCGACGCGGCTGGCCATATGCTGCTGCGCGGCAGGAATATCACCGTAAACGCCCGCAGCGACGGCGGCAAAAATAGCGGCCCCCAGCGCACAGCACTGATCGGAGGCGACAATTTGCAGTGGACGGTTCAGAACATCGCAGCAGGCCTGCATGATGACGCGGTTTTTACGCGCGATACCGCCCAGGGCCATGACGTTGTTAACGGGAATTCCCTGCTCGGTGAAGCACTCCATAATGGCGCGCGCACCGAAGGCGGTGGCGGCAATCAGGCCGCCAAACAGCGCCGGCGCGTCGGTCGCGAGGTTGAGATCGGTAATGACGCCTTTCAGGCGCTGGTTCGCATTCGGCGTGCGGCGGCCGTTAAACCAGTCCAGCACCACCGGCAGATGATCCAGCGATGGGTTGGCGGCCCAGGCTTCCGTCAGCACGGGCAGCAGCTGTTTCTGGCTGGCCTTGATCTGTGCTTTCAGTTCCGGATGCTGCGCGGCAAGCTGTTCTAGCGGCCAGCCGAGCACGCGGCCAAACCAGGCGTAGATATCGCCAAACGCGGACTGGCCCGCTTCCATCCCGATGAAATTCGGCACGACGCTGCCATCGACCTGGCCGCAGATGCCTTTTACCGTGCGGCTGCCCACGCTTGCTTTATCGGCAATCAGGATGTCGCAGGTTGAGGTGCCAATGACTTTCACCAGCGCATTAGGCTGCGCGCCCGCGCCAACCGCCCCCATATGGCAGTCAAATGCGCCGCCGGAGATGGTGACCTGCGTGGACAGGCCCAGGCGCTGCGCCCATTCGGCGGTCAGCGTGCCCACCGGCACGTCGGCGGTCCAGGTTTCAGTAAACAGCGGGTGCGGCAGGTGCTGGTTGAGAATGGGGTCCAGTTCGTCAAAGAACGTGGCTGGCGGTAGACCGCCCCAGCTTTCGTGCCACAGAGATTTATGCCCGGCGCTGCAGCGCCCGCGGCGAATATCCTCTGGACGGGTGGTGCCGGAAAGCAGCGCCGGAATCCAGTCGCACAGCTCTACCCATGAAGCGGCAGCCTTCGCCACCGCTCGGTCTGCGCGGGTGACGTGAAGGATCTTGGCCCAGAACCATTCGCTGGAATAAATGCCGCCGATGTAGCGGGAGTAATCTTCTTTGCCCGGCTGATGGCACAGGCGGGTGATGGCTTCGGCTTCTTCAACCGCGGTGTGGTCTTTCCACAGCACGAACATAGCGTTCGGGTTGTCGGCGAATTCTTCTTTCAGCGCCAGAACGTTGCCGTCGGCATCAATCGGTGCCGGGGTCGAGCCGGTGCTGTCGACGCCGATACCGACGACGTCCGCGCGCTGCGCGCTGGAAAGCGCGGTCAGCGCGCCCTTCAGTGCGGCTTCCATGGATTCGATATAGTCGCGCGGGTGGTGGCGAAAACGGTTATTTGGCGCGTCGCAGAAACGCCCTTCCTGCCAGCGCGGATACCACTCGACGTGGGTAGCGATCTCCTCGCCCGTCGCGCAATCCACCGCCAGGGCGCGGACCGAGTCACTGCCAAAATCGAGGCCAATTGCGATTGCCATCGTGTTACTCCATCTCAAAGAAAACGTGATAGAGAAACAGTAGATATCCGCGAAAAAAAACGTCAGGCCGGAACCGCTAATCTTATGGATGATCTTGCTGTGACCTCTCAAAGTGTGACGCCGTGCAAATAATCAATGTGGACTTTTCTGTCGTCTTTATAGACACTTCTGTTGTGGCTGTAAGCCGGGCTATATTCCGTAAGTGCCTTGAAATAACGGGGTTGACAGCGGCGCTGGTTCTGTTATTGATGGCGTGCGGCGGCCGTACCGATAAAAAGTCGAATATGGATAATTGGTTTCTTCAGATATCAATGAGAGCGAGCAGAAATGGCTGAAATGCAAAACGATCCCCTGCTGCCTGGTTACTCCTTTAACGCCCACCTGGTGGCGGGGCTTACGCCGATTGAAGCCGGCGGCTATCTCGACTTTTTCATCGACCGCCCGCTGGGAATGAAAGGTTTCATTCTCAATCTGACGGTGCGTGGAGAAGGGGTGATTGAAAATCAGGGGAAACAGTTCGTCTGCCGTCAGGGGGACATGCTGCTGTTTCCGCCAGGCGAAATTCACCACTATGGCCGTCATCCCGACGCCAGCGAGTGGTATCACCAGTGGGTTTACTTCCGTCCTCGCGCCTACTGGCACGAGTGGCTTAACTGGCCTGCTATCGTGGCGCAAACCGGTTTTTATCGTCCGGATGAAGCGCACCAGGCTGAGGTTGCCGAGCTATTTGGCAAGATTATTGAAGCCGGTCAGGGCGTGGGGCGTTACTCTGAGCTGCTGGCGATTAACCTGCTGGAGCAGCTATTGCTGCGGCGGATGGAAGCGATCAACGAATCGCTGCACCCCCCGATGGATAACCGCGTGCGCGATGCCTGTCAGTACATCAGCGATCACCTTGCCGATAGCCAGTTTGATATTGCCAGCGTCGCGCAGCACGTTTGCCTGTCGCCATCCCGGCTGTCGCATTTGTTCCGCCAGCAGTTGGGCGTGAGCGTACTGAGCTGGCGTGAGGATCAGCGCATCAGCCAGGCCAAGCTGCTGCTGAGCACCACCCGTATGCCCATTGCCACCGTGGGGCGTAACGTGGGCTTTGAAGATCAGCTCTATTTTTCCCGGGTTTTTAAAAAATGTACCGGTGCCAGCCCCAGCGAATTTCGCGCCGGGTGTGAATAAAAAGTAAAGAAAAGGAAATGCGCTGTGTCGGCTTTTGTCTTTGCCAGTAAACTCTATAGACAATTGAAGGCTTGACGATGCGCTGGGTGCTCTGGAAAATCCCCGCTTCGTTTTCAAACCGGGCACTCTATGCAAGCATTTCTGGAACATTTTATTACGCAGTCCACGACCTACTCGCTGATTGCGGTGGCGCTGGTGGCGTTTCTGGAATCACTGGCGTTAGTGGGGCTTATTCTGCCGGGTACCGTAATGATGGCGGGGCTTGGCGCGCTTATTGGCAGCGGCGAAGTGAATTTCTGGCAGGCATGGCTGGTGGGCATTATCGGCTGCCTGCTGGGCGACTGGATCTCTTTCTGGCTGGGCTGGCGCTTTAAGAAGCCGCTGCACCGCTGGTCCTTTATGAAGAAAAATAAAGCGCTGCTCGATAAAACCGAACATGCGCTGCACCAGCACAGCATGTTTACCATTCTGATTGGGCGCTTCATTGGGCCGACGCGTCCGGTGGTCCCGATGGTGGCCGGGATGCTCGATCTGCCGGTTGCCAAGTTTATCCCGCCGAATATTATTGGCTGCCTGCTGTGGCCGCCGCTGTATTTCCTGCCGGGGATCCTTGCCGGTGCGGCGATCGATATTCCGGCCGATGAGAACAGCGCCAGCTTTAAGTGGCTGCTGCTGGCGGCAGCGCTGTTGCTGTGGCTGGGGGCCTGGCTAAGCTGGCGGCTGTGGCGCAGCGCCAAAGAGAACCACGATCGCCTGAGCGCGCTGCTGACGCGCCAGCGCTTGCTGATGCTGGCTCCGTTGATGCTGGGCGTTGGCGTGGTGGCGCTGGTCAGCGCGATTCGTCATCCGCTGATGCCGGTGTATATCGATATACTGCGCAAGGTGGTGGGGGTGTAGGCGTTATTTTGCCGGATAAGGCGCAGCCGCCATCCGGCAGAGCATCAACTCCCGATGCCCAACAGCGCAGAAGCCTCCACTTTACCGCTTAGCAATGCCTGCGTTTCCCCGTCCCAGGCAATCCGCCCCTCCGCGACGACTATCGCGCGCGTCGCAATCCGGGCCGCGTCTTCAATGCTGTGCGATACCATCAGCAGCGTCAGATTCTGGCGCTGGCAGACGTCATCCACCAGCTGCAACATTTCCTGGCGCAGCGCCGGATCGAGCGCAGAGAACGGTTCGTCCAGCAGCAGAATTGGCTGCTCGCGTACCAGACAGCGGGCCAACGCCGCGCGCTGGCGCTGGCCGCCAGAGAGTTCGCCCGGCAGCCTGTCCAGCATGGATGCAATCCCCATTTGCCCGGCAATGGTCTGCATTCGGCGCTGCTGGTCGGCGCTGAGCCTGAGGCGTGGGCTCATTCCCAGACTGATGTTCTGGCCTACCGTCAGATGGCTGAACAGGTTGTTTTCCTGAAACAGCATCGATACCGGCCGCTGCGACGGCGGGGAGTGGGTATGGTCGCGACCTTCCAGCATGATGGTGCCGCTGGCAGGCGTCAGAAAACCCGCAATCAGGTTGAGCAACGTGGATTTCCCCGCGCCGCTCGGGCCCAGCACCGCCACTTTTTCGCCCTGCGCAATGGTGGCGCTAAAGCGCATCGGCAGATGCTGGTACAGCCAGGTGACATCATTCAGTTTTAGCATGGCGTCCGGGTAATTTTTCAATAAGGGTAAACAGCAGGAAACACAGCAGCAGCAGAATCAGCGCGGTCGCCGCGCCGTCCTGGCTGCGGTAGGCGCCAATCTGCTGATAGAGATAAAACGGCAGCGTGCGGAAATTGTCATTACCAAACAGCGCCACCACGCCGAAATCGCCAATCGACAGTACGCAGGCAAAGGCCAGCGCCTGCGCTAAAGGGCGTTTGAGCGCGCGTAGCTCAACGATCCGCAGGCGGTGAATGCCGGACAGACCTAATGAAGCGCACAGCACGCTGTAGCGGGCGGTGATGTCACGCATTGGTGTTTCAAGCACCTTGAGCGCGTAGGGAACCGCCATCAGCGCGTTGGTGAAAATCACGATCCCGTCGGCGGCGTCGGGCAGGCCGACGGTATTATTGAGTAACAGGAAGAAGCCGGTCGCCAGCACGATGCCCGGCATAGCGAGGATCAGCATGCCGCTGAGCTCCATGGCCTGACCAGCGAGCGCTTGGTTACGCGCCCGCAGCTCGCGGCTGCTCCACAGCAGCATCATGGTGAGTACCACGCACAGCAGCCCGGCGGCGAGCGCGATCCGCAGCGAGGTGCCGATGGCCTGCCACAGGATCGGCTGGGCGAAAACGTTCAGCATCGAGGGTTGAAGGCCATCGACGACCACCGCCAGCAGCGGCGGCAGCATCAGCAGCAGCGTGAAGGCGATGAGCACGCCGTCGGTAATGCGGCTATGCCAGCGATCGTCCGGGTCCCGCCAGCCTTGGATCTGGCTAGCGCCAACGGCGATTGTCCGGCTCATTCTCTGACTCAATAACACCAGCGTCAGGCAGCAGGTCATTTGAATTAATGCCAGCATGGCCGCGCGCGCCGGGTCGTAGTCAAAATTCAGCGCCTGGTAGATGGCCAGCTCAATGGTGGTAGCGGAAGGGCCGCCGCCCAGCGACAGCACGGTGGCGAAGCTGGCGAAGCAGAGCATGAAAATCAGCGTGGCAATGGGCAGAATTTGCCGGCGCATCCACGGCCACTCGACGTAGCGGAAAAACGGATAGCCGCGCATGCCCAGTTGGGCGGCCAGCTGGCGCTGCTCGCCGGGGATCTGCTCCAGCGCTTGTAGCAGCAGACGGGTGGCCATGGGCATATTGAAAAAGACGTGCGCCAGCAGAATGCCCTGTAGGCCGTAAGGGGAAAATTGCCACTGCCAGCCGAGCCAGGCGAACAGCTGCGACAGCCAGCCCTGGCGGCCGTAAACGCTGAGGATACCAAACACCGCGACCAGCACCGGGAGAATGAGCGTCATTGCGCACAGCCGCAGCAGCAGCTGGCGGCCGGGAAAACGTCGTCGGTACAGCGCGCGGGCGAGAAAAATAGCGGGCAGCACCGACAACAGCGCCGAGAGAAACGCCTGCCAGAATGAAAAACGCACGACGTGCCACAGGTAGCTATCGCCGAGCAGCGTAGACCATGAGGTTTCCGGGGCGTTGAGCCACAGCGCCAGAAAGGCCGCCAGGGCGACGGCCACCATCAGCGCGGTGGCCGCGAGGCCCGGGTAGAGCCAGCCCGGAATTAGCGGCTGGCGGCGCGGAGCCATGTATTAACCCAGTTCTGGCGTTCGCTGGCGACCTGCTGCGGCGTGAATTCGAGCGCGGTCTGCGGTTTGACCAGACCGTTAAAGCCTTCCGGCAGGGCGACCTGAGTCACCGGGTACATCCAGTTACCGGTGGCGACGGTGTTCTGGAAGCCTGGCGAAACCATAAAGTTCAGGAATTCATCTGCCAGCTTTTGTTGTTTGCTGGCTGCGGTTTTGGCTGCCACCTCAACCTGCAAATAGTGGCCTTCGGCAAACGGCGCCGCCGCATAATTATCTTTCTTCTCTTCGATAATATGGTAGGCCGGCGAGGTGGTATAACTGAGCACCAGGTCGCTTTCCCCTTTCAGGAACAGGCCGTAGGCTTCGCTCCAGCCCTTGGTGACGGTGACGGTCTTCGCCGCCAGCTTGTGCCAGGCTTCCGGCGCTTTGTCGCCGTAGACTTTTTGCATCCACAGCAGCAGACCTAAGCCGGGCGTACTGGTGCGCGGGTCCTGGTAGATAACGCGCCACTTCTGGTCGCTTTCCACCAGTTCTTTCAGGCTCTTCGGCGGGTTTTTCAGCTTGTTTTTGTCGTAGACGAAGGCGAAGTAGCCATAGTCGAACGGCACGAAGGTGTCGTTGTTCCAGCCACCGGGAACCGTCACTGCGCTCGCCGGAACGTTGCTTTTGGCGAACAGTTTGGTGTCGGTGGCCGCCTGCAGCAGGTTGTTATCCAGCCCCAGCACCACGTCCGCTTTGCTGTTTTTGCCTTCCATTCGCAGACGGTTAAGCAGCGAAACGCCATCTTCCAGCGCCACGAACTTCAGCTCGCAGTGACAGTCGGCCTCAAAGGCTTTTTTCACCGCCGGGCCGGGGCCCCAATCGGCGGCAAAAGAGTCATAGGTGTAGACCGTCAGGACCGGTTTTGCGAACGCCGGTACGGCAACCAGCACTAACAGGGGGAGGAATTTCTTGAGCACTTTGCACCTCAGTAAATGGGTGGCAAAGGATTTTGAGTTAGCCTCAAATCCCTTCGCCGGGATTATCCGGATCAGGTTCGACGGGTATCTCTCAGCCACGCATCTGGCGCAGCACCCCGTTGAGAACGGCACATTGTAATGATTACGTGAATAAATCAAAAGCCCTATGGATTCGGCGGCGCAAACCAGGCGGATTTAAAGTCAAACCAGCCCAGGGTATTCATGCGTACGCCGCGCATACTGCGCTGGCCCTGGAGCATCAGCCAGTGATGGATCAGCGGTACCATGCGCTGATTGGCCAACAGCTGCTGGCACCAGTCGGCCTGTGGCAGGTTGCCCGCTCGCCAGCGTCGTGCGTCCTGTTCCCAGTCAATCGGGATGCAGTGGCGGATCAGCGGGACTTCATACAAATAGGCAAACAGTGAAAAATCGAGCGGCAGCGTAAAGTTAGCGCTGTTGAGCCAGATGTCGCTGACCCCTTCGCCGCGGTGCCATTCGTCGTAATCCACCTCCTGAATGTTAAGTTTGACCTGATGTTCGGCCAGCAGCGCCGCCATAATCAGGCTGATGGTGCGGTGCTCAACGTGTTCGCGGTAATAGGTGAGGGTCACCGATTCCAGCCCGGCGGGTTTTTCGCAGGGGCGACTGCGCGCATGGTGCCAGCGCGGTAACAGGCCGTAGGCCGGGAACCAATGGCTCTGGTGCTGCTCTCCTGCCCGATAAAGCAGATTATTGGGATGAAAGACATGGCTGAGCCACTGGCGCACCGCCGGGTTATTGCCGAGCGGGCTGCGGGCGTCGAACAGCAGATAATAGCAGCCTTCCTCAAGGCGGCTTTCGACCGCTTTTTCGCTCTCGGTGGAACCTTCCAGCGTCAGGCCGCCGTTTGGCTCTTCGCTGATTTCCTGAAGCACCCAGACGTTCACTTCATCAATCAGCGCCCGGAAGCCAAAATAATCATCAAAGGCGAGGATCTTCAGCTGGTTAAGATTGTTACGTGCGACCGCGTACGGCCCGGTGCCGACCGGCATCCGCGAGAAATTGGCCAGCGTTTGCCATTCGCGCGGCAGGATCATCGCCGACACCTGGCTTAATAGCCACGGCAGCCAGCGGTCGGCTTCGGCCAGGTGGACATCCAGCACCCAGGCGGTAGGGGAGTGGATGCGCGTGATGTTGGAAAACAGCGGTAGCGTCATGCTGCGCTCCAGAGAGGCGATCACATCCTCCATCTCCAGTTCACGCCCGTGATGGAAGTGAATGCCGGGGCGCACATAAAAACGCCAGTGCAGGGGGGTAATTTCCTGCCAATGGTGAGCAATATCGGCTTCCAGTTCCCCATTTGCCTCATTTACGCGGGTTAACGCATTGAAAATCTGACGGGCGATGTGGGTTTCCGAGCGGCGCAGCGCGGTACCGGGCAGCAGATTATGCATCGGGCGATAGTAAAGAACCCGTAAAATGTGCCGCCCCTGGCGGAAACTACGGCCCAGATGAGACACCAGCATCTGACGGACCGCCGCTTTGTCTCCGACCAACTGCACCAGCTGATCGATCCGATCCTGTTCCAGAAGATCTTCCGCGCGCTGTTGCTGTAATGCCAGCCCGGTATAAAGGAACGTGAGTCTGGAACGCTTGCCGCGTCCGGCCTCCGCCTCCCACGTCAGCCAGCCGCGCGCTTCCATGGTATTTAAGAGCGTGCGCATATGGCGGCGCGAACAGTTCAGCAGCGCGGCGAGATCGTTGAGCGTTGTCTCCTGCGATTTGCCTTCGCAGCACTGCCATAAACGGATGAACTGCTGTTGTAATCGACCTGAAGGCATAAAAGGGGAACTCCTGATAAAAACTCAGCAATTTATTAATCCCTATATTAGGCCAATAATGGATTTCGATGAAGCGAGGAGGTGTCTATGAAGGGGTCTACCATCCATCAGTTCTACCAGCGCTATTTTGCCGCGACGCAGAGTATTTCCTGGCTGGCCCGCCAGGCGACGGCGCAGCGGCTTGACGTTCTGAACGCGCTGATGCAGTGGGAAGTTACGAAACCGACCTCTGAACATTAATTCGCCTAATCATGTGTGACTGAGTATTTGCCAGCAGGTATCATCTGCTGGCTTTTTTTTATTCTTTCTCGCGTGCTTAAAGGATTTCTCATGCTCTGGTTAATGACGATGGGACGACGTCTCAACGGTGTGTACGCCGCTTTTATGCTGGTGGCATTTATGATGGGCGTTGCGGGGGCGCTACAGGCGCCGACGCTGAGCCTGTTTCTCAGTCGTGAAGTGGGGGTGCCGCCGTTCTGGGTTGGGCTGTTTTACACCGTTAACGCCATCGCTGGGATCGTTGTTAGCCTGGCGCTGGCAAGGCGATCCGACAGCCGGGGCGATCGGCGCAAGCTGATCATGTTTTGCTGCCTGATGGCCGTCGGCAACGCGCTGTTGTTCGCTTTCAATCGCCATTATTTGACGTTGATTACCTGCGGCGTGATGCTGGCCTCAATGGCGAACGCCGCGATGCCGCAGCTGTTTGCGCTGGCGCGCGAATATGCGGACAGCTCGGCGCGCGAAGTGGTGATGTTCAGCTCGGTCATGCGCGCGCAGCTATCGCTGGCGTGGGTGATTGGCCCGCCGCTGGCCTTTATGCTGGCGCTGAACTACGGCTTTACGGCCATGTTTTCTATTGCGGCGGTGATTTTTGCCATTAGCCTGATGCTGATTGCGCTCACGCTGCCTTCGGTGGCGCGGGTGGAGCAGCCCGCCGACGTGCTGGAGAAGCCCACAGGCGGCTGGAAGGACAGCAACGTACGTATTCTGTTTATTGCCTCCACGCTGATGTGGACGTGCAATACCATGTATATCATCGACATGCCGTTGTGGATCAGCAGCGATCTTGGCTTGCCGGATAGCCTGGCGGGCATCCTGATGGGGACGGCCGCGGGTCTGGAGATTCCGGCGATGATCATTGCGGGCTACTACGTGAAGCACTTCGGTAAGCGCCGGATGATGGTCACTGCGGTAGCCGCCGGTGTGCTGTTCTACGTCGGGCTTATCTTCTTCCACAGCCATACCGCGCTGCTGATATTACAGCTGTTTAACGCCGTCTTTATCGGCATTGTCGCCGGGATTGGCATGCTGTGGTTCCAGGACCTGATGCCAGGGCGCGCCGGTGCGGCCACCACGCTGTTTACCAACAGTATCTCTACCGGGGTTATTCTTGCCGGGATTGTACAGGGCGCGCTGGCGCAAAACTTTGGTCACTTTTCGGTGTATTGGGCGATCGCGGGGATCTCGCTGGTGACGCTGGCGATGACCGCGCGGGTGAAAGACGTTTAACGTGTGCCGGGGCGGCCCCGGCGCTTGCGTTTTGTTGGCCGGATAAGGCGCTTACGCCGCCATCCGGCACAATGCTTTGACGGTCTGGTGACGCAATGCGTATCAGGCCAACTCTTCTTTTTTTCATCTTGCACGCAAATGCAAACCTGATCACATAACGATCATTTTCTCCTTCCTGGATCTTCTATTTTCTACTGTTACGCGTATACAGTTACGCGTAACAGTTATTAAAAAAGGAGTTTTTTCATGAAAAATCTATTCGATCTTAGCGGCAAACGTGCGCTGATTACCGGCTCCGCGCAGGGGATCGGTAACCTGCTGGCCAGTGGCCTGGCGGCGCACGGGGCTGAAATTGTGATTAACGACATCACCCGCGAACGCGCGCAGGCGGCGGCCGACAAGCTGGTGGCGCAGGGGTATCGCGCCGTTGGCTACGGTTTTGACGTCACGCAGGGAGAGGCGGTGGAGCGCGCCATTGCGCAAATCGAAAAGGAGGTGGGGGCCATTGATATCTTAATTAACAACGCGGGTATTCAGCGCCGCTATCCCTTTACCGAGTTTCCGGAAGCGGAATGGGACAAAATTATCGATGTGAATCAGAAATCGGTCTTTCTGGTTTCACAGCAGGTTTCTCGCTATATGGTGCAACGCCGCCGCGGCAAGATTATTAACATCTGCTCGATGCAAAGCGAACTTGGGCGCAAAACGATCACGCCGTATGCCGCCTCAAAAGGCGCGGTCAAAATGTTAACCCGCGGAATGTGCGTAGAGCTGGCGGAATACAATATTCAGGTCAACGGCATCGCCCCCGGCTATTTTGCGACTGAAATGACCACCGCATTGGTTAACGATGATGCTTTCTCTGCCTGGTTATTCCAGCGCACGCCCGCCGCCCGCTGGGGCAAGCCGGAAGAGCTGATTGGTGCAGCCGTTTATCTGGCTGCCCCGGCCTCTGACTTTGTGAATGGACACCTTCTGTTTGTCGATGGCGGCATGCTGGCCGCGGTTTGATCGCTAACGAGGCCGCGGGAAGCGACCTCATCCTTTAATGATAATCCGAGGAGTGAGTATGAATATGCTCGCAAAACTGCCGGCGCGCCGCTGGTGGTATTTAATGCCGATTATTTTTATTACCTACAGCTTAGCCTACCTCGATCGCGCGAATTACGGCTTTGCCGCTGCCGCCGGTATCGAACACGATTTAGGGATCACCCAAGGCACGGCCTCGCTGATTGGCGCGCTCTTTTTCCTGGGATATTTCTTTTTCCAGGTGCCTGGCGCCATGTATGCCGTTAAACATAGCGTCCGTAAAATGATTTTTTGCAGCCTGATCCTCTGGGGATTTTGCGCCGCGGCAACCGGTTTTGTGAGCAATATTCCGACGCTGATGGCGATCCGCTTTATTCTCGGGATAGTCGAAGCGGCGGTGATGCCTGCGATGCTGATTTATATTAGCAACTGGTTTACTAAAACGGAGCGTTCACGCGCCAACACCTTTTTGATTCTCGGTAACCCGGTCACGGTCCTGTGGATGTCGATTGTCTCCGGCTATCTGATTGAAGCCTGGGGCTGGCGCGAAATGTTTATCATTGAAGGTATTCCTGCGGTCATTTGGGCATTCTGCTGGGTGATTCTGGTGCGCGATAAACCGGCTGATGCGGGTTGGTTAAGCGAGGAGGAAAAACGGGCGTTACAGCAGGCGATGGACCGCGAACAGCGCGATATCAAGCCGATGCGTAACTACGGTGAAGCCATGCGCTCACGTAGCGTCATTATGCTCTGTGCGGTGCATGCGCTGTGGAGCATTGGCGTATATGGCTTCATGATGTGGATGCCGTCAATCCTGAAAAATGCCGCGCGGATGGACATTGTGGCGGTGGGTTGGCTGGCGGCGGTACCGTACCTGGCGGCTATCTGTCTGATGCTAACCGTTTCCTGGCTATCCGATAAGTTTCAGAATCGTAAGCTGTTTATCTGGCCGCTGCTGCTGATTGCTGCTATTGCGTTCTTTGCCTCGTGGATGCTGGGCAACCAGTCCTTCTGGCTCTCTTACGCGCTGCTGGTCGTTGCCGCTGCCTGTATGTACGCGCCTTACGGGCCGTTCTTTGCGCTGATCCCCGAGCTGCTGCCGCGCAATGTGTCCGGCGTGTCGATGGGGATGATTAATAGCTTCGGCGCGTTGGGTGCCTTCCTCGGCGCGTGGCTGGTGGGCTACCTCAACGGCGTAACCGGTGGGCCGGGCGTTTCCTACACGTTTATGGCGATTGCCCTGCTGGCATCGGTCGTGCTGATGTACTGCGTTCGCGCGCAGAATGCCGTCACCGCACCGTCAGGTGAAATGGCCGCGCATTAAGTTGAGCGAGGAGTGCAGTCGCTAACTGGCTGTGATAAGGTTCTCTGCGAGCATATTGGGCTGTTGGTCGTAGAGAACCTCATGAAAAACAATCGGATGACATTACAGGATATCGCTGCGCTTGCCGGGCTGAATAAGATGACGGTCAGCCGTTATCTACGCGACCCGAATCAGGTGTCGCAGCGTAGCCGCGAATTGATTTCGAAAGTGATGGAAGAGAACAACTACATCCCCAATCGTGCGCCGGAAATATTGCTCAATGCGCGCAGTAAAACCATCGGCGTGCTGATCCCTTCTTTTCGTAACCAGATTTTTGCTGATGTGCTCGCGGGCATAGAGTCGGTGACCTCAGCATGCCAGTACCAGACGCTGATCGCGAACTATGAATATGATGCAGAACGCGAAGAACGGGAGGTGCTGAACCTGCTTTCTTACAACATCGACGGCCTGATCCTCACCGGAAAATTGCATACCGACAGGATGGTTCAGTACGTGCGCGCCAGCGGTATTCCGGTGGCGGAACTGATGGATATCAGCGGGCAGTATCTGGATATACAGGTCGGTTTCGATAACGAAAAAGCGGCCTTCGAGATGACCCAGGCGTTTATCGACAGTGGAAAACGTCACATTGCGTTCTTTGGGTCAATGGACGACCCTCGCGATTTGAGTCGTTACCGCGGTACCGAGAATGCGCTGGCTGCGCAGGGGCTGGAGGCGTATCACCTGGCGCCAAAAACCATCTCCTCGGTGGCGTTGGGGCGCAAGATGTTCCAACAGGCAATGGCTGAAAAGCCGGACACGGATGCGATTTTTTGCACCAACGATGATCTTGCGGTTGGCGTACTGCTGGAGTGTCAGGCGCAGCAGTACGACGTGCCGGGAAAAATGGCGATTGCCGGTTTCCACGGGCTGGAGATTGGCCGCGCGCGGTTGCAAAAAATGGCCAGCGTGATTACCCCGCGTTTTGAGATGGGTAAAACGGCAGCGGATATTTTGATTAAACGTCTTGGCGGGAAGGATGCGCCGGGCAGCGTCAATCTTGGCTACCAGATTTACTACGGCGACACGCTGTAAACAGGAAAGAATGGCCGGTCACCGTCCGATGACCAGCCAAAGGCGATTACTGCATAAATGCAGGCTGCTTATTCTCGTAGGCCGAAATGGCGTCTTCATGCTGTAAGGTCAGGCCGATGCTGTCCAGACCGTTCAGCATGCAGTGGCGGCGGAAGTCGTCGATTTTAAAGCTGTAGGACTTATCGCCCGCTTTCACCACCTGCGCTTCCAGATCCACTTCAAATTTAATGCCCGGGTTGGCCTGCACCAGCGCAAACAGTTCGTCGACCTGCGCGTCGCTCAGCGTGACCGGCAGCAGCTGGTTGTTGAAGCTGTTGCCGTAGAAAATATCGGCGAAGCTTGGGGCAATCACCACTTTAAAACCGTAGTCGGTCAGCGCCCACGGTGCGTGTTCGCGTGAGGAACCGCAGCCGAAGTTTTCGCGCGCCAGCAGAATGGAAGCACCTTTGAACTCAGGGAAGTTCAGCACGAACTCTGGGTTCGGCTGCTCGCCTTTGTCGTCGAGGAAGCGCCAGTCGTTGAACAGGTGCGCGCCAAAACCGGTGCGGGTCACTTTCTGCAAAAACTGCTTTGGAATGATGGCATCGGTATCGACGTTCGCGGCATCCAGCGGCACCACCAGTCCCGTATGTTGGGTAAATTTTTCAGCCATGATGGTGTTTCCTTATTTCAAGCTACGAATGTCGGCGAAATGACCGGTAACCGCGGCCGCTGCGGCCATAGCCGGGCTGACCAGATGAGTACGACCGCCGCGGCCCTGACGGCCTTCAAAGTTACGGTTGCTGGTAGAGGCACAGCGCTCGCCCGGGTTCAGACGGTCGTTGTTCATCGCCAGGCACATGGAGCAGCCCGGCAGACGCCATTCAAAACCGGCTTCGATAAAGATCTTATCCAGACCTTCCGCTTCCGCCTGCGCTTTCACCGGGCCGGAGCCAGGCACGACCAGCGCCTGTACGCCAGGGGCAACTTTACGGCCTTTGGCGATTTCCGCTGCCGCGCGTAAATCTTCGATACGCGAGTTGGTGCACGATCCGATAAACACTTTATCGATCGCGACGTCGGTCAGCGGGATCCCCGGTTTCAGGCCCATATAGGCTAACGCTTTCTCGGCGCTGGCGCGCTCAACCGGATCGTTGAAAGAGGCCGGATCCGGAATGTTGTCATTGACGGAAATGACCTGACCCGGGTTGGTGCCCCAGGTGACCTGCGGTGCGATGTCTTCGGCTTGCAGGGTCACAACGCTGTCGAACGTGGCACCATCATCGGTTTTCAGGGTTTTCCAGTAGGCGACCGCATCGTCGAAATCTTTGCCTTTCGGCGCATGCAGGCGACCTTCAACATAGTTAAACGTAGTGTCGTCCGGTGCGACCAGGCCCGCTTTTGCACCCAGCTCAATTGCCATGTTGCACAGGGTCATACGACCTTCCATGCTCAGATCGCGAATCGCCTGGCCGCAGAATTCGACCACGTGACCGGTACCGCCCGCGCTGCCGGTTTTACCGATAATTGCCAGCACGATGTCTTTAGCGGTGATGCCCGGTGCCGCTTTGCCGTTTACTTCAATCTTCATCGTTTTGGCGCGGCCCTGCTTCAGGGTCTGGGTTGCCAACACGTGTTCGACTTCGGAGGTACCAATACCGAACGCCAGCGCGCCAAATGCGCCGTGGGTGGCGGTGTGGGAGTCTCCGCAGACGATGGTCATGCCAGGCAGGGTCACGCCTTGCTCCGGCCCCATGACGTGCACGATGCCCTGATACGGGTGGTTCAGGTCATACAGCTCGACGCCGAATTCGTTGCAGTTCTTAATCAGCTCCTGCATCTGGATACGCGCCATCTCGCCGGAGGCGTTGATGTCTTTGGTCTGCGTAGAGACGTTGTGATCCATGGTGGCGAAGGTTTTGCCCGGCTGACGCACCGGACGGTTGTGCGCGCGCAGGCCGTCAAACGCCTGCGGCGAGGTCACCTCGTGCACCAGGTGACGGTCGATGTACAGCAGCGGCGTCTCGTTCGGCGCTTCGTAAACCACGTGAGCATCAAACAACTTCTCGTATAAGGTCTTCGCCATGATTACACCCCTTCGGCAACGTAGCGGGCAATGATATCGCCCATTTCATCTGTACTGACCGCCGCGCCGCCGCGGGCTAAGTCACCGGTACGTACGCCTTCTTCCAGCGCGCGGTTGATGGCGCTTTCAATAGCGGTAGCGGCATCGTTGGCATCCAGGCTGTAGCGCAGCAGCAGCGCCAGCGACAGGATCTGTGCGATGGGGTTCGCAATATTTTTACCGGCGATGTCCGGCGCGGAGCCGCCAGCAGGTTCGTACAGACCAAAGCCTTCTTCGTTCAGGCTGGCAGAGGGCAGCATGCCCATGGAGCCGGTGATCATCGCGCACTCATCGGAGAGAATGTCGCCGAACAGGTTAGAGCACAGCACCACGTCGAACTGTGACGGGTCTTTAATCAGCTGCATGGTGGCGTTGTCGATATACATATGTGCCAGCTCAACGTCGGCATACTCTTTGCCGATTTCGCTGACGATTTCGCGCCACAGAATGGATGACTGCAGTACGTTAGATTTATCAATGGAGGTCACTTTGTGACGACGTTTGCGTGCAGATTCAAACGCAATACGGGCAATACGTTCAATCTCAAAGCGGTGATACACCTCGGTATCAAACGCTTTTTCGTGCTGACCGCTGCCTTCACGGCCCTTCGGCTGACCGAAGTAGATACCGCCGGTCAGTTCGCGGACGCACAGGATATCGAAGCCGTTAGCGGCGATATCGGCGCGCAGCGGGCAGAACTCTTCCAGCCCCTGGTACAGCTTCGCTGGACGCAGGTTGCTGAACAGCTTGAAGTGTTTACGCAGCGGCAGCAGCGCGCCGCGCTCTGGCTGCTGGTTTGGCGGCAGGTTTTCCCATTTCGGGCCACCGACGGAGCCAAACAGAATGGCGTCGGCCTGGTCGCAGCCGTCTACCGTTGCCTGCGGCAGCGGTTCACCGTGGCGGTCAATCGCGATGCCGCCCACGTCGTAGTGGCTGGTGGTAATGCGAATATCAAAACGTTGACGCACGGCTTCCAGTACTTTCAATGCCTGTGTCATGACTTCAGGGCCAATACCGTCACCTGGTAACACAGCAATATGGTAATTCTTCGACATTACACGGTTTCCTTGTTGTTCTCGTTATTCTTAATTTTGCGTTGCAATTCTTTTTCGACTTCAGCGGCGCGCCAGATGTTGTTCAGCACGTGCACCATCGCTTTGGCGGAGGACTCGACGATATCCGTTGCCAGGCCAACGCCGTGGAAGCGGCGGCCATTGTGGGTGACCACGATATCGACCTGACCCAGCGCGTCTTTGCCCTGGCCTTTGGCGTTCAGATCGTATTTGACCAGCTCGACGTCATAGCCGGTGATGCGGTTAATCGCCTGGTAGATGGCATCAACCGGACCGTTACCATTCGCCGCTTCGGCCTTAGTTTCTTCACCGCAGGCCAGCTTCACGGACGCGGTGGCGATATCGCTGGAACCAGACTGCACGCTGAAGTAGTCCAGGCGGAAATGTTCCGGCTCTTCCTGCTGCTTGTTGATGAATGCCAGCGCTTCCAGGTCGTAGTCGAAGACCTGGCCTTTTTTGTCTGCCAGCTTCAGGAACGCGTCGTACAGGTGGTCCATGTTGTAGTCGGTATCTTTGTAGCCCATCTCTTCCATACGGTGTTTCACCGCCGCGCGGCCGGAGCGGGAGGTCAGGTTCAGCTGAACCTGGTTCAGGCCGATGGACTCCGGGGTCATGATTTCGTAGTTTTCGCGGTTCTTCAGCACGCCATCCTGGTGGATACCGGAAGAGTGGGCGAATGCGCCGGTACCGACGATAGCTTTGTTGGCCGGGATCGGCATGTTGCAGATCTGGCTGACGGTCTGGCTGGTACGCCAGATTTCGTTGTGGTTGATGGCGGTGTGCACGTTCATGATGTCTTTGCGCACCTTAATCGCCATGATGACTTCTTCCAGCGAGCAGTTACCCGCACGTTCGCCGATGCCGTTCATTGCGCCTTCAACCTGACGCGCGCCGGCGTGAACGGCTGCCAGCGAGTTGCCGACCGCCATCCCTAAATCATCGTGGGTGTGAACGGAGATAATCGCTTTATCAATGTTTGGAACGCGTTCATACAGGCCGGTAATGATGTTGGAGAACTCGAACGGCAGGGTATAGCCAACGGTGTCTGGAATATTGATGGTGGTAGCGCCCGCGTTAATCGCCGCTTCAACCACGCGCGCCAGCTGATCGATTGGGGTACGCCCGGCATCTTCACAGGAGAATTCGACGTCGTCAGTATAGTTACGCGCCCGTTTCACCATATAGACCGCGCGTTCGATCACCTCGTCCAGCGTGCTGCGCAGTTTGGTGGCGATGTGCATGGGTGACGTCGCAATAAAAGTATGAATACGGAACGCTTCAGCGACTTTTAATGACTCGGCGGCAACGTCGATATCCTGCTCTACGCAGCGTGCCAGCGCGCAGACGCGGCTGTTTTTAATGTTGCGGGCGATGGTCTGTACGGATTCGAAATCGCCCGGAGAAGAGACCGGAAACCCAACTTCCATTACGTCAACGCCCATACGCTCGAGGGCAAAGGCAATCTGCAGCTTCTCTTTCACGCTCAGGCTCGCCTGTAATGCCTGTTCACCATCACGTAAGGTCGTATCGAAAATAATGACTTGCTGGCTCATGGTTTAGGTCCTTGGTTAACTTGGGAGCGCCTTGCTACGAGCATAAAAAAACCCGCGCAATGGCGCGGGTTTAGAGTTCTACTGATGATGACTAACGCTGAACGTCGCACACCAGCCTACCGCGCACAGAAAAGGCGTTTAGTAGTAGTAGGCCGTTGAAGCGAGTGGTGCGGAACATGGTCATCATTCTCCAGATGAATTCGATATGCTTTTAGTGGTACTGGATATGCTTTCTGATGTCAACCCTGAAGACGGAAAAGGCGGTAAAGAAGGTCGTTAAGCGAGACGGTGAAATTAGCTAATTGTGCTGATGAATGTCTCATTTTATAGCGGATTGTCTTATGTCGGAATTCATGATTTTAATATTTTGACGCATATGAACATGATTCATCGTAATCGATCATGACTTTGTCATGATTAAGCGTTAATGCTATCGATATGATAATACTGGATTTATGTATTTTAACCGTCGGTCAGGTAAATGTAGTATCACTATTTCTGATGCGAAATTGTTAATGTTATTCATGGTAAGAATGGAACAATTTAATAAAACTTAATTCATTGTGTACTTTTTCGGCTGTTGTCTATTTATGTAATCTATGAGTAAACTATCAGTCATTAGCTTGGTGATATAAATTAAGGTTGGCTTTTCTTAGGGAAAGTCAATCTTCTGCATCTTTATATATTCCTATTTTTATTTATTTCTCTTTTTTGGATTTTATATGCATGGTAAATCATATAGCCTCAATATATTACTGCGATTCTGCAAAGGGAGTTTTGTATGACACTGGAGTCTGAGAGCGTTATTAGCGCGCCGGAGAAGCCGCGTGTGACCGCAAATGAAGGGAACAAACCGCAGCTACGGTTGGTGGATTTAAATTTACTGACCGTATTTGATGCGGTTATGCAGGAGCAAAATATTACCCGCGCGGCGCATATGCTGGGGATGTCGCAACCCGCGGTCAGCAACGCCGTGGCGCGGTTGAAGGTGATGTTTAATGATGAGCTGTTCGTTCGCTACGGTCGCGGCATTCAGCCCACCGCCCGTGCATTTCAGCTGTTTGGCTCGATTCGTCAGGCGCTTCAGCTGGTGCAAAATGAGCTACCGGGTTCCGGTTTTGAACCGCTAAGCAGTGAACGCGTATTTAATCTCTGCGTCTGTAGTCCGCTGGATAATTATCTGACCTCTATTATTTTGAATAAAGTGAATGAAGTCGCCCCACATATTCACATGGTGTTTAAGTCATCCTTAAATCAAAATACAGAACATCAGCTGCGCTATCAGGAAATTGAGTTTGTTCTTGGCTATGAAGAGTTTCGTCGTCCGGAATTCGCCTGCGTGCCGTTATTCAATGATGAAATGGTGATGGTCGCCAGTAAAAAACATCCGCGTATTAATGGCCCGGTTTCGGAGGAGGTGCTGTATCAAGAGGAACATGCGGTGGTTTCACTGGATCGTTATGCCTCTTTTAGCCAGCCGTGGTATGACACCCTTGATAAACAAAGCCGCATTGCTTATCAGGGGATGGCGCTGATTAGCGTATTAAACGTGGTTTCTCAAACTCATCTGGTGGCGATTGCGCCACGTCGCCTGGCAGACGAATTTGCTGAACAGATTGGCCTGCAGGTATTACCGCTGCCGATGAAGCTAAATAGCCGTACCTGTTACCTTTCCTGGCATGAAGCGGCGGGGCGCGATAAGGGCCATCAGTGGATGGAAGAGCTGCTGGTTAACGCCTGTCGGCAGCAATAAGATGGCGGCATAAACAGGATGCATATGCATCCTGTTTGTTTTGTATGTTCACGTAAAATTAAAATTTTATTCTGTTGTTAGCTGTCGCCGTCGGCGGTGAGAAAGTGAAAAATGCAGCTTTTGCTGTAATGGCTGCGTTCACCCGAGTATCTACGCTCTCCTTTTCTTATCGTTGAAGTATTCCTCCATCATTTTCCCTTTTCGCTTTATTTTTTCTCTTTTCATGATGGTATCTACGCGGGATGGGTGAATTGCCTGCCTGGTGGCGAGCGGTTATGTTAAGTCATGACCCAATTCAGCGTCGATGGATGGCAGACGCGCCGCCGACGCATGACCGCCGGGACAATGACGTCCCCGGTCATCAAGAAAAAAGCCGGGAGGCAAATCATGGAGATGTTGTCAGGAGCCGAGATGGTCGTCCGATCGTTAATCGATCAGGGCGTAAAGCAGGTGTTTGGCTATCCGGGGGGCGCGGTCCTCGATATATATGATGCGCTGCATACGGTCGGCGGCATTGACCACGTACTGGTCCGCCACGAGCAGGCGGCGGTACATATGGCTGACGGGCTGGCGCGTGCGACCGGTGAGGTTGGCGTCGTGCTGGTGACCTCGGGCCCGGGGGCGACCAACGCCATTACCGGGATTGCGACCGCTTATATGGATTCCATTCCTCTGGTGGTGATCTCCGGTCAGGTCGCGACCTCGCTGATTGGCTACGATGCCTTCCAGGAGTGCGACATGGTGGGGATCTCCCGGCCGGTCGTGAAGCACAGCTTTCTGGTGAAACAGACTGAGGATATTCCCGGCGTACTGAAGAAAGCGTTCTGGCTAGCGGCCAGCGGCCGCCCCGGACCGGTGGTGGTGGATCTGCCGAAAGATATTCTTAGCCCGGCGAACAAACTGCCGTACGTCTGGCCGGATACGGTCAGCATGCGTTCTTATAACCCGACCACCACGGGGCATAAGGGGCAGATTAAGCGTGCGTTACAGACCCTGATTGCCGCGAAAAAACCGGTCGTTTATGTCGGCGGTGGAGTGGTGAACGCCGAGTGCCACGCGCAGCTGCGCACGCTGATTGAAAAGCTGAATCTTCCCGTCACCTCATCGCTGATGGGGCTAGGTGGCTTCCCGGCGACGCATCGCCAGGCGCTGGGGATGCTAGGGATGCACGGTACTTATGAAGCCAATATGACCATGCACCATTCCGACGTCATCTTTGCCGTCGGCGTGCGCTTTGACGATCGCACGACCAATAATCTGGCGAAGTACTGCCCGGATGCGACGGTGCTGCATATTGATATCGATCCAACGTCGATCTCGAAAACCGTTCCGGCGGACATTCCGATCGTGGGCGACGCGGGGCTGGTGCTCGATCAAATGCTGGAGCTGCTGGATCAAGAAAGCGCCGCGCAGCCGTTGGATGATATTCGCGACTGGTGGCAGCAGATTGAACAGTGGCGCGCCCGCCAGTGCCTGAAGTATGACGAAAAAAGTGAACAGATTAAGCCGCAGGCGGTCATTGAGGCCATCTGGAGGCTGACCCACGGCGATGCTTATGTGACCTCCGACGTTGGCCAGCATCAGATGTTCGCCGCGCTGTACTATCCGTTTGATAAACCACGCCGCTGGATCAACTCCGGTGGTCTGGGCACCATGGGCTTTGGCCTGCCCGCTGCGCTGGGCGTCAAAATGGCGTTTCCTGAGGAAACGGTGGTTTGCGTTACCGGCGACGGCAGTATTCAGATGAACATCCAGGAGCTGTCGACCGCACAGCAGTATCAACTGCCGGTGCTGGTGCTGAACCTGAACAACGGTTATCTGGGGATGGTCAAGCAATGGCAGGACATGATTTATTCTGGCCGCCACTCCCAATCTTATATGCAGTCGCTGCCGGACTTTGTCCGCCTGGCGGAAGCCTATGGCCACGTGGGTATCCGCATTACTCGCCCGGATGAGCTGGAAAGCAAGCTGAGCGAGGCGCTGGAACATGTGCGCAATAAACGACTGGTGTTCGTTGACGTCGCCGTCGACGGTAGCGAGCACGTCTACCCCATGCATATTCGCGGTGGGGCAATGGACGAGATGTGGTTGAGCAAAACGGAGAGAACCTGATTATGCGCCGGATATTATCTGTACTGCTGGAAAACGAGTCCGGCGCGCTGTCGCGCGTCATTGGGCTTTTCTCTCAACGCGGCTACAACATTGAGAGCCTGACCGTGGCGCCGACCGACGACCCGACGCTGTCGCGAATGACCATTCAGACGGTTGGCGATGAGAAGACCATCGAACAGATCGAAAAGCAGCTGCATAAGCTGGTGGACGTGCTGCGGGTTAACGAGCTGGGGCAGGGGGCGCACGTTGAGCGCGAAATCATGCTGGTGAAAGTGCAGGCCAGCGGCTACGGCCGCGACGAGGTGAAACGCAACACGGAAATCTTCCGCGGGCAGATCATCGACGTCACGCCGTCGCTGTATACCGTCCAGCTGGCGGGCACCAGCGATAAGCTGGATGCGTTCCTCGCGTCGCTGCGCGATGTCGCCAGAATTGTTGAGGTTGCCCGCTCCGGGGTGGTCGGTCTGTCGCGCGGCGACAAGATTATGCGCTAGCCTGGATCTCATCGCTTTATCGTAGCCCGGCCAGACGTCGGGCTTTTTTTTGCGAAATCAGCAATAAGTGGGAACAAAAGCTATTGCCGATCGGATCATTCTGCGTTTAGATGTTACGGATTATACTTATAAAGCAAGGGGCAATTGTGAAACTGGATGAAATCGCCCGGCTTGCCGGTGTTTCCCGAACCACCGCCAGCTATGTGATTAACGGCAAAGCGAAGCAGTACCGCGTTAGCGACAAAACTGTTGAGAAAGTGATGGCCGTCGTGCGCGAGCATAACTACCATCCCAACGCGGTTGCCGCCGGGCTGCGTGCAGGACGCACGCGTTCTATCGGGCTTGTTATCCCGGATCTGGAAAATACCAGCTATACCCGCATCGCCAACTACCTCGAACGTCAGGCCCGCCAGCGTGGTTACCAGCTGCTGATTGCCTGTTCCGAAGATCAGCCGGATAACGAAATGCGCTGCATTGAGCATCTGCTGCAGCGCCAGGTGGACGCGATCATTGTTTCTACCTCGTTACCGCCGGAGCATCCGTTCTATCAGCGTTGGGCTAACGATTCGTTCCCGATTGTCGCGCTGGACCGTGCGCTGGACCGCGAACATTTCACCAGCGTCGTGGGGGCTGACCAGGACGATGCAGAAATGCTGGCTGCCGAACTGCGTACCTTCCCGGCGGAAACCGTGCTTTACCTTGGCGCACTGCCGGAGCTGTCGGTTAGCTACCTGCGTGAACAAGGCTTCCGTACGGCCTGGAAAGACGATCCGCGCGAAGTGCACTTCCTGTACGCCAACAGCTATGAGCGCGAAGCCGCAGCGCAGCTGTTTGAGAAATGGCTGGAAACGCACCCGATGCCGCAGGCGCTGTTTACCACATCGTTTGCGCTGCTGCAGGGCGTAATGGACGTTACGCTGCGCCGTGAAGGCAAGCTGCCGACCGATCTGGCGATCGCCACCTTCGGCGATAACGAATTGCTCGATTTCCTGCAGTGCCCGGTGCTGGCCGTGGCTCAGCGCCACCGCGACGTTGCCGAGCGCGTACTGGAGATTGTGCTGGCAAGCCTGGACGAGCCGCGTAAGCCAAAACCGGGTCTGAGCCGTATTCGTCGTAATCTCTACCGTCGCGGTAGTCTGAGTCGTCGATAATCTTCCTCGCGATAGGGGCGGCCAAAAAAAGTCGCCTTTATCGCCTAAAACATTATTCTGGTGTGGATATTCAGATAATTCCTCATTTTGATTAGCTTTCTATTTAATAACGCTCATTTCGTTTCCCTTTCCCGTTTATTATTGTGAACACAAAGTAAAAATATATTATTTGTGAATTATTTTGTTACATTCGCACTGCGGATTGCCGAAATAACAAACACTTCTTTAGCCCCCTACCAGAATGGGCGAGCTGTCGGGCTTGAATTCCTCTCCGGGGCGCGCCACGGGGGACTGTTAACGGGCCGCAGAATGTCCTAAAATGCCGCTCGCGTCGCAAACTGACACTTTATATATTCTTTTGATGATATTTAGTCGCGTTAACGTGATGTGAATCCCTTTGTATTTTTCTTGCGGGTATTCATGACGTTAATTTGCCTCGTCTGTTGGATAATTTTTAATCAGAGCTATTGTCGGCCTTAAATAGCGGTATTTTGGGCTCTGTTGGCATTCATGCTGGCTTGACAAGCTTTTCCTCTGCTCCGTAAACTCCTTTGAGTGGGAATTTGTGGGTTAAAGTGGTAATAAGGGGGGAGGCTGGCATGTTCCGAGGGGCAACGTTAGTCAATCTCGACAGCAAAGGGCGTTTAGCCGTCCCTGTCCGATATCGGGACCTGCTGATCGAGAGCGCTACCGGTCAAATGGTTTGTACCATTGACATCCATCACCCCTGCCTGCTGCTTTATCCTCTGCCCGAATGGGAAATTATCGAGCAAAAGCTATCGCGTTTGTCGAGCATGAACCCGGTTGAGCGCCGCGTGCAGCGGCTGCTGTTAGGGCATGCCAGTGAATGTCAGATGGATAGCGCCGGGCGGTTATTGATCGCGCCGGTTTTACGGCAGCACGCCGGATTGACCAAAGAAGTGATGCTGGTCGGGCAGTTTAACAAGTTTGAACTGTGGGATGAGACGGCCTGGTATCAACGGGTCAAGGAAGATATCGACGCTGAGCAATCTGCTTCAGGGGCGCTGTCGGAGCGATTGCAGGATTTGTCCTTATAAATATGATGGAAAATTTTAAACACACTACGGTACTGCTGGACGAGGCGGTTAACGGCCTGAATATTCGCCCGGATGGTATCTATATTGATGGCACCTTTGGCCGCGGCGGACACTCGCGTCTGATCCTCTCGCAGCTTGGCGAGCAGGGGCGCCTGATCGCGATCGATCGCGATCCCGAGGCGATTGCGGTGGCAAAGACCATCGATGACCCTCGCTTTTCCATCGTTCATGGTCCTTTCTCTGCGCTGGCGGACTACGTCGCCGAGCGCGATCTCGTTGGCAAGATCGACGGTATCCTTCTCGATCTTGGCGTTTCTTCACCGCAGCTGGATGACGCTGAGCGCGGCTTTTCGTTTATGCGCGATGGCCCGCTGGACATGCGTATGGACCCGACTCGCGGTCAGTCTGCCGCCGAATGGCTGCAAACGGCAGAAGAGGCGGATATCGCCTGGGTGATTAAAACCTTTGGTGAAGAGCGCTTTGGTAAACGTATTGCCCGAGCCATCGTTGAACGCAACCGCGTTGAGCCGATGACCCGCACCAAAGAGCTGGCGGAAGTGATTTCCGCCGCCATGCCGGTGAAAGACAAATTCAAACACCCCGCAACCCGTACCTTCCAGGCGGTGCGCATTTGGGTGAACAGTGAGCTGGAGGAGATAGAGCTGGCGCTAAAAAGCTCGCTTGGCGTGCTGGCCCCGGGTGGCCGGCTGTCGATCATCAGCTTCCACTCGCTGGAAGACCGCATTGTGAAACGCTTTATGCGCGAACAGAGCCGCGGTCCGCAGGTTCCGGCGGGGATCCCGATGACCGAAGAGCAACTCAAGAAACTGGGTGGCCGTCATTTACGAGCGTTAGGCAAGTTGATGCCGGGCGAAGAAGAAGTGGCTGAGAACCCACGCGCTCGTAGTTCAGTTCTGCGTATTGCAGAGAGGACGAACGCATGATCGGCAGAGTGACAGAGGCCCTAAGCAAAGTCACCGGGTCGTTAGGAAATGGCGAACGTCATGCCTTGCCTGGCGTTATTCGCGACGACCTTTTGCAGTTCGGGAAACTGCCACTCTGTCTGTTCATTTGCATTATTGTTACGGCGGTGACGGTGGTGACGACGGCGCACCATACTCGCCTGTTAACGGCCCAACGAGAACAGTTGGTGCTGGAGCGTGATGCGTTGGACATCGAATGGCGCAACCTGATCCTCGAAGAGAATGCTCTCGGCGATCATAGCCGCGTCGAACGTATCGCTACAGAAAAGTTGCAGATGCAACATGTTGATCCATCAAAAGAAAACATTGTTGTTCAGAAATAAGGATTATTGCAACGCATGAAACCGGCGGCAAAAACGCTTAAGCCAAAACGTCAGGAAGAACAGGCCAACTTTATCAGTTGGCGTTTTGCGTTGCTCTGCGGCTGTATTTTTATGGCGCTCGCGTTTCTGCTTGGGCGCGCGGCCTGGTTGCAAATTATTGCGCCTGATAAGCTGGTACGCGAAGGCGACATGCGTTCCTTACGCGTTCAGCAGGTGTCAACTTCGCGCGGGATGATTACCGATCGCTCTGGCCGTCCGCTGGCGGTGAGCGTGCCGGTGAAAGCCATCTGGGCCGACCCGAAAGAGCTGCACGATGCGGGCGGCGTGGTGCTCAACAACCGCTGGAAGGCGCTGGCCGATGCGCTGAACATGCCGCTCGATCAGCTGGCAAACCGCATTAACACCAACCCGCGCATGCGCTTTATCTACCTGGCCCGTCAGGTTAACCCTGATATGGCTGACTACATCAAAAAACTTAAGCTGCCGGGGATTTATCTGCGCGAAGAGTCCCGTCGTTACTACCCGTCAGGGGAAGTGACTGCTCACCTTATTGGCTTTACTAACGTTGACAGCCAGGGGATTGAAGGGGTTGAGAAAAGCTTCGACAAGTGGTTAACCGGCCAGCCGGGCGAGCGCATCGTGCGTAAGGACCGCTATGGCCGGGTGATTGAAGATATCTCCTCCACCGACAGCCAGGCGGCACACAACCTGGCGCTGAGCATTGATGAACGTCTGCAGGCGCTGGTCTACCGTGAACTGAACAACGCCGTGGCGTTTAACAAAGCGGAATCCGGCAGCGCCGTGCTGGTCGACGTAAGCACCGGTGAAGTGCTGGCGATGGCCAACAGCCCGTCCTACAACCCGAACAACTTTACCGGCACGGCCAAAGACACCATGCGTAACCGGGCGATCACCGACGTGTTTGAACCGGGTTCGACGGTGAAACCGATGGTGGTGATGACCGCGCTACAACGCGGCGTGGTGCGCGAAAACACCGTGCTGAATACCATTCCCTACCGAATTAACGGCCACGAAATCAAAGACGTGGCGCGCTACAGCGAATTGACCCTGACCGGGGTACTACAGAAGTCGAGTAACGTCGGTGTTTCCAAGCTGGCGTTAGCGATGCCGTCCTCAGCGTTAGTAGAGACTTACTCACGTTTTGGGCTGGGAAAAGCGACCAATTTGGGGTTGGTCGGAGAACGCAGTGGCTTATATCCTCAAAAACAACGGTGGTCTGACATAGAGAGGGCCACCTTCTCTTTCGGCTACGGGCTAATGGTAACGCCGTTACAGTTAGCGCGAGTCTACGCAACGATTGGCAGCTATGGCATTTATCGCCCGCTGTCGATAACCAAAGTTGACCCGCCGGTTCCCGGCGAACGCGTCTTCCCGGAGTCTATCGTCCGCACCGTGGTGCACATGATGGAAAGCGTGGCGCTGCCCGGCGGCGGCGGCGTGAAGGCGGCGATCAAAGGCTACCGTATTGCGATTAAAACCGGTACGGCGAAAAAGGTCGGCCCGGACGGGCGCTACATCAACAAATACATTGCTTACACCGCGGGCGTTGCGCCAGCCAGCCAGCCGCGCTTTGCGCTGGTGGTGGTCATCAACGATCCGCAGGCGGGTAAATACTACGGTGGCGCCGTTTCCGCGCCGGTGTTTGGTGCCATCATGGGCGGCGTACTGCGCACGATGAACATTGAACCGGATGCGCTGGCAACGGGCGATAAGAGTGAATTTGTGACAAATCAAGGCGAGGGTTCAGGTGGCAGATCGTAATTTGCGCGACCTTCTTGCTCCGTGGGTGCCGAATGCACCGGAGCGAGCACTGCGAGAGATGACGCTCGACAGCCGTGTGGCTGCATCGGGCGATCTGTTCGTGGCAGTAGTAGGTCATCAGGCGGACGGGCGTCGTTATATCCCGCAGGCAATTGCGCAAGGTGTTGCTGCCATTGTCGCCGAGGCAAAAGATGAAGCGACCGACGGTGAAATTCGTGAAGTTCACGGCGTGCCGGTTATTTACCTCAGTCAGTTAAACGAACGACTGTCGGCGCTGGCCGGGCGTTTTTACCATGAGCCGTCCGAACGCCTGCATCTGGTTGGCGTGACCGGCACTAACGGCAAAACCACCACCACGCAGCTGATTGCGCAGTGGTGCCAGCTGCTGGGCGAAACCAGCGCGGTGATGGGCACCGTAGGCAACGGCCTGCTGGGGAAAGTGATCCCGACGGAAAACACCACCGGTTCTGCCGTTGATGTCCAGCACGTGCTCGCAGGCCTGGTGGCTGAAGGCGCGACGATGGCGGCGATGGAAGTCTCTTCCCACGGCCTGGTGCAGCACCGCGTCGCGGCGCTCAAGTTTGCCGCCTCGGTCTTCACCAACCTGAGCCGCGATCACCTGGATTACCATGGCGATATGGAGCACTACGAAGCGGCGAAATGGCTGCTCTACTCCACTCACCACTGCGGTCAGGCGATTGTGAACGCCGATGACGAAGTGGGCCGTCGCTGGCTTGGCCGCCTGCCGGATGCGGTGGCGGTGTCCATGGAAGACCATATCAACCCGAACTGCCACGGCCGCTGGCTGAAAGCCACTGCCGTTAACTATCACGACAGCGGCGCCACGATTCGCTTCGACTCCAGCTGGGGTGAAGGCGAGATCGAAAGCCGCCTGATGGGCGCCTTTAACGTCAGCAACCTGCTGCTGGCGCTGGCAACGCTGCTGGCGCTGGACTATTCGCTCAGCGATCTGTTGAACACCGCGGCCCGCTTACAGCCGGTCTGCGGCCGAATGGAAGTGTTCAGCGCGCCGGGCAAACCGACGGTGGTGGTCGATTACGCCCATACGCCGGATGCGCTGGAAAAAGCGCTGCAGGCCGCACGTCTGCACTGCACGGGCACGCTGTGGTGCGTCTTTGGCTGCGGCGGTGACCGTGATAAAGGCAAGCGTCCGCTGATGGGCGCGATCGCCGAAGAATTCGCCGATATTGCCGTTGTCACCGATGACAACCCGCGTACCGAAGAGCCGCGCGCCATTATCAACGACATTCTGGCCGGGATGGTCGATGCCGGGCATGCGAAGGTGATGGAAGGCCGCGCGGAAGCGGTCACCAGCGCCATCATGCAGGCGCAAGAAAATGACGTGGTGCTGCTGGCTGGCAAGGGCCATGAAGATTATCAGATTGTCGGTAATCGCCGTCTGGATTACTCCGACCGCGTGACCGCAGCGCGTCTGCTGGGAGTCGTAGCATGATTAGCGTTACCTTGAGTCAGTTGGCCGACACGCTGCGCGGCGAACTGCACGGCGACGATCGCCAGATTACCGACGTTACTACCGACACCCGCAAATTAACCGCAGGCTGCCTGTTTGTGGCGCTAAAGGGTGAGCGTTTTGACGCGCATGATTTTGCGCAAACGGCAAAAGACGGCGGCGCAGGCGCGCTGCTGGTCAGCCGTAAGCTGGACATCGACCTTCCGCAGCTGGTGGTGAGAGATACCCGCCAGGCGTTTGGTGAGCTGGCAGCCTGGGTTCGCCAGCAGGTACCGGCGCGCGTGGTCGCGCTGACCGGCTCCTCCGGTAAAACCTCGGTCAAAGAGATGACCGCTGCCATTTTGAGCCAGTGCGGCAACACGCTGTATACCGCGGGCAATCTCAATAATGACATCGGCGTGCCGATGACACTACTGCGCCTGACCGCAGAGCATCAGTATGCGGTGATTGAGTTAGGCGCTAACCATCAGGGCGAAATCGCCTGGACCGTGAGCCTGACCCGCCCGGAAGCGGCGCTGGTCAATAACCTGGCGGCCGCGCATTTAGAAGGCTTTGGTTCACTGGCGGGCGTGGCGAAAGCCAAAGGCGAAATTTTTACCGGCCTATCGGAAAACGGCATTGCGATTCTCAACGCCGACAACAACGACTGGCCTAACTGGCAGAAGGCGATCGGCGATCGCACCGTATGGCGCTTCTCGCCAAATACAGCGGGCAGCGACTTTGGCGCTGAAAACGTGCGTATTACCGCTCAGGGCACCGAATTTACTCTGCGTACGCCGAAGGGCAGCGTAGAGGTCCTGCTGCCGCTGCCGGGTCGGCATAATATCGCCAATGCGCTGGCGGCTACCGCGCTGGCGACGGCGGTGGGTGCAGAATTAAGCGCGGTGAAAGCCGGTCTGGCGCAGCTGAAAGCGGTGCCGGGGCGTCTGTTCCCGATTCAGTTGGCAGATAACCAGCTGCTGCTGGACGACTCCTATAACGCCAACGTCGGTTCGATGACGGCCGCCGTGCAGGTGCTGGCTGAAATGCCGGGCTACCGCGTGCTGGTGGTAGGCGATATGGGTGAGCTGGGTGTTGAGAGCGAAGCCTGTCACACCCAGGTTGGCGAGGCGGCCAAAACCGCCGGTATTGACCGCGTGCTGAGCGTTGGCAAATTAAGCCAGGCGATCAGCGAGGCGAGCGGGGCAGGGGAGCACTTCACCGAGAAATCGGCAGTGGTTGCGCGTCTGAAATCGCTGATTAATGAACATAAAACGATCACCATTCTGGTGAAAGGATCACGCAGTGCCGCCATGGAACAGGTCGTACGCGCTTTACAGGAGAACGGGACATGTTAGTGTGGCTGGCCGAACATCTGGTCAAATATTATTCCGGCTTTAACGTCTTTTCCTATCTGACGTTTCGCGCCATCGTCAGCCTGCTGACCGCGCTGTTCATCTCTTTGTGGATGGGCCCGCGCATGATTGCCCGCTTACAAAAAATGTCCTTCGGCCAGGTTGTTCGTAACGACGGTCCGGAATCGCACTTTAGCAAACGCGGTACTCCCACCATGGGCGGGATCATGATCCTGACCGCGATTACGGTTTCCGTACTGCTGTGGGCCTATCCGTCTAACCCGTACGTTTGGTGCGTGCTGACGGTGCTTATCGGCTACGGCATTATCGGTTTTGTCGATGACTACCGCAAAGTGGTGCGTAAAGACACCAAGGGCCTGATCGCCCGCTGGAAATATTTCTGGATGTCGGTGATTGCGCTGGGCGTGGCCTTTGCGCTGTACCTGGCCGGTAAAGATACGCCGGCGACCGAGCTGGTGGTGCCGTTCTTTAAAGACGTGATGCCGCAGCTGGGCCTGTTCTACATCCTGCTGGCCTACTTCGTCATCGTGGGTACCGGCAACGCGGTCAACCTGACCGACGGTCTTGATGGCCTGGCGATTATGCCGACCGTGTTCGTGGCGGCGGGCTTTGCGCTGGTGGCGTGGGCGACCGGTAACATGAACTTTGCCAGCTATCTGCACATCCCTTATCTGCGTCACGCGGGTGAGCTGGTGATCGTCTGTACGGCGATCGTCGGCGCGGGCTTAGGCTTCCTGTGGTTCAACACCTATCCGGCGCAGGTCTTTATGGGCGACGTCGGTTCACTGGCGCTGGGCGGCGCGCTGGGCATTATTGCCGTGCTGCTGCGCCAGGAGTTCCTGCTGGTGATCATGGGCGGCGTCTTCGTGGTGGAAACCCTGTCGGTGATTCTGCAGGTCGGTTCCTTCAAGCTGCGCGGTCAGCGCATCTTCCGTATGGCGCCAATTCACCACCACTATGAACTCAAAGGCTGGCCGGAACCGCGCGTTATCGTGCGCTTCTGGATTATTTCGCTGATGCTGGTGCTGATTGGCCTGGCAACGCTGAAGGTACGTTAATCATGGCAGATTACCAGGGTAAAAACGTCGTCATCATTGGTCTTGGACTGACCGGGCTGTCCTGCGTGGATTTCTTCCTCGCGCAGAGCGTCACGCCGCGCGTAATGGATACCCGAGCGACGCCGCCCGGTCTGGATAAACTGCCGGAATCGGTCGAGCGGTATGTTGGCGGTCTGAACGAAGACTGGCTGATGGCAGCCGACCTGATCGTTGCCAGCCCTGGTATCGCGCTGGCGCATCCGGCGCTGAGTCGGGCCGCGGATGCCGGGATTGAAATCGTTGGCGATATCGAACTGTTTTGCCGTGAAGCACAGGCGCCGATTGTTGCCATCACCGGTTCCAACGGGAAAAGCACCGTTACCACGCTGGTGGGTGAAATGGCAAAAGCGGCGGGCGTTAACGTCGGCGTCGGCGGGAATATCGGCCTGCCTGCGCTGATGCTGCTCGATCCGTCCCGCGAGCTGTACGTGCTTGAGCTTTCCAGCTTCCAGCTGGAAACCACCTCCAGTCTGCACGCGGTGGCGGCAACCATTCTCAACGTGACCGAAGATCACATGGACCGCTACCCGCTGGGTATGCAGCAGTATCGCGCTGCGAAGCTGCGGGTGTATGAACATGCCAACGTGTGCGTGGTGAATGCCGACGATGGCCTGACCATGCCGGTGCGCGGTGCCGATGAACGCTGCGTGAGCTTTGGCGTTGACGTTGGCGACTATCACCTTAACCGCCAGCAGGGCGAAACCTGGCTGCGCGTGAAGGGCGAAAAGGTCCTCAACGTGAAAGAAATGCCGCTAACCGGGCAGCATAACTACAGCAATGCCCTGGCGGCGCTGGCGCTGGCGGATGCCGCCGGTCTGCCGCGTGCAACCAGCCTCAAAGCGCTGACCACCTTTACCGGCCTGGCCCATCGTTTCCAGATTGTGCTGGATCATAACGGTGTGCGCTGGATTAACGATTCAAAAGCGACCAACGTCGGCAGTACCGAAGCGGCCTTAAATGGCCTGCACGTTGCCGGGACGCTTTACCTGCTGCTGGGCGGCGATGGTAAATCGGCCGACTTTATGCCGCTGCAGCGCTACCTCACCGGCGACAATATTCGTCTGTTCTGCTTTGGCCGCGACGGCGGCGAGCTGGCCGCGCTGCGTCCGGAAATCGCCACCCAGACGGAAACGATGGAGCAGGCAATGCGCCTGATTGCGCCGCAGGTCAAAGCGGGCGATATGGTGCTGCTGTCGCCCGCGTGCGCCAGCCTCGATCAGTTTAAGAGTTTTGAGCAGCGCGGCGACGTGTTTGCTCGTCTTGCCAGGGAGTTAGGTTGATGCGTTTGTCTCTCCCGCGCCTGAGACTGCCGCGGCTACGCCTGCCGCGTGTGCCGGGTATGCGCGCGTTCGCGTGGCTATTCGGCTGGATGTTCGCGGCGCTGAAGGGTTGGGTGATGGGCTCCCGGGAGAAAGATACCGACAGCCTGATTATGTACGACCGCACGCTGCTGTGGCTGACGCTTGGCCTGGCGGCGATTGGTTTCATTATGGTGACCTCGGCGTCGATGCCGGTGGGCCAGCGTCTGGCGAACGACCCGTTCCTGTTCGCTAAGCGTGACGGCCTTTATATTCTGCTGGCGTTTGTGCTGGCGCTGGTGACGCTGCGACTGCCGATGTCGTTCTGGCAGAAGCACAGTACGTTCATGCTGATCGCCTCTATCGGGATGCTGCTGATTGTACTGGTGGTGGGGAGCTCGGTTAACGGGGCATCGCGCTGGATTGCCTTTGGCCCGCTGCGTATTCAGCCTGCCGAGCTGACCAAGCTGTCGCTGTTCTGCTATATCGCCAACTATCTGGTGCGTAAAGCTGACGAGGTGCGCAACAACCTGCGCGGCTTCTTAAAGCCAATGGGCGTGATTTTCGTACTGGCGATTTTACTGCTGGCGCAGCCTGACCTGGGTACCGTGGTGGTGCTGTTTGTGACCACCCTGGCGATGCTGTTCCTGGCGGGCGCCAAGCTGTGGCAGTTCATCGCCATCATCGGCATGGGGATCTCCGCGGTCGTACTGCTGATCCTCGCCGAACCGTATCGTATTCGCCGTGTGACCTCCTTCTGGAACCCGTGGGAAGACCCGTTCGGCAGCGGCTACCAGCTGACTCAATCCCTGATGGCCTTCGGCCGTGGCGAGATGTGGGGGCAGGGGTTAGGTAACTCGGTACAGAAACTGGAGTACCTGCCTGAGGCGCACACCGACTTCATCTTCGCCATCATCGGCGAGGAATTGGGTTATATCGGTGTGGTACTGGCACTTTTAATGGTATTCTTCGTCGCTTTCCGCGCCATGTCCATCGGTCGCAAAGCGCTGGAGATTAACCAACGTTTTTCTGGCTTCCTGGCTTGCGCAATCGGCGTATGGTTCAGTTTCCAGGCGTTGGTGAACGTAGGGGCGGCGGCCGGTATGCTGCCGACGAAAGGCCTGACGCTGCCTCTGATCAGCTACGGCGGCTCCAGTCTTCTGATTATGTCGACTGCCATTATGTTCTTGTTACGAATTGATTATGAAACTCGCCTGGAGAAAGCACAGGCGTTTACCCGAGGTTCTCGATGAGCGGTCAAACAAAGCGGCTAATGGTGATGGCGGGCGGTACCGGCGGACACGTGTTCCCCGGGCTGGCGGTTGCGCACCATTTAATGGATCAGGGCTGGCAGGTTCGCTGGCTGGGAACCGCCGATCGTATGGAAGCCGACCTCGTACCGAAGCACGGCATTGAGATTGATTTTATCCATATTTCCGGGCTGCGCGGTAAAGGCCTGAAGGCCCTGCTGCTGGCGCCGATGCGTATCTTCAACGCCTGGCGCCAGGCGCGGGCTATCATGAAGCGCTTTAAGCCGGACGTGGTGCTGGGCATGGGCGGCTATGTATCCGGCCCAGGCGGTCTGGCTGCGTGGTCGCTGGGCATCCCGGTGGTCCTGCACGAACAGAACGGTATTGCCGGGCTGACGAACAAATGGCTGGCGAAAATTGCCAGCAAAGTGATGCAAGCTTTCCCTGGGGCATTCCCGGATGCCGAAGTGGTAGGTAACCCGGTACGCGTTGACGTACTGGCGCTGCCGCTGCCGGAGCAGCGCCTGGTGGGCCGCGAGGGTCCGATCCGCGTTCTGGTGGTTGGCGGCTCTCAGGGCGCGCGCATCCTGAATCAGACCATGCCGCAGGTGGCGCAGCGTCTGGGCGATGCGGTCACCCTCTGGCATCAGAGCGGCAAGGGCGCTCAGCAGACCGTTGAGCAGGCTTACGTCGATGCCGGTCAGCCGCAGCACAAAGTGACTGAATTTATTGACGACATGGCGGCTGCGTACGCGTGGGCCGACGTGGTGGTGTGCCGTTCCGGCGCGCTGACGGTCAGCGAAATCGCGGCAGCCGGTCTGCCGGCCATTTTCGTCCCGTTCCAGCATAAAGACCGCCAGCAGTACTGGAATGCGCTGCCGCTGGAAAAAGCCGGCGCGGCGAAGATCTACGAGCAGCCGCAGTTCACGGCGCAAGCGGTGGCCGAGACCCTGGCAAGCTGGGATCGCACCACCTTATTAGAGATGGCCGAACGCGCGCGCGCGGCGGCTATCCCGGATGCTACCGAGCGGGTAGCAAAAGAAGTCAGCCTGGCAGCAAAGGCTTAATCATCGCGGCGCAATGGCGTCGCCCGAATTTTTGAAGTGATGGCGTTTAGAGAATGAATACACAACAACTGGCGAAACTGCGTTCTATCGTGCCCGAGATGCGTCGCGTCCGGCACATTCACTTTGTTGGCATCGGCGGCGCCGGTATGGGCGGTATTGCCGAAGTACTGGCCAACGAAGGGTATCAGATCAGCGGTTCCGACCTGGCGCCGAACCCGGTGACCCAGCAGTTGAGTAAACTGGGCGCCACCATTTATTTCAACCATCGCCCGGAAAACGTGCGCGATGCGAGTGTTGTTGTGGTGTCAACGGCGATCTCTGCCGATAACCCTGAGATTGTGGCGGCTCGTGAGTCACGTATTCCGGTGATTCGCCGCGCCGAGATGCTGGCGGAGCTGATGCGTTTTCGTCACGGCATCGCGATTGCCGGGACGCACGGTAAAACCACCACCACCGCAATGGTAGCGAGCATTTATGCGGAAGCCGGGCTGGACCCGACCTTCGTTAACGGCGGTCTGGTGAAAGCGGCGGGCGTGCACGCGCGCCTGGGCAATAGCCGTTACCTGATTGCGGAAGCGGATGAGAGCGATGCGTCGTTCCTGCATTTGCAGCCGATGGTGGCCATTGTCACCAATATTGAAGCCGACCATATGGATACCTACCAGGGCGACTTCGAAAATTTAAAGCAGACGTTTATTAACTTCCTGCACAACCTGCCGTTTTATGGCCGCGCGGTGATGTGCGTAGACGACCCGGTGATTCGCGAACTGCTGCCGCGCGTGGGCCGTCAGACGACGACCTATGGCTTCAGCGATGACGCCGACGTGCGCGTTGAAGGTTACCAGCAGATTGGCCCGCAGGGGCACTTCACGCTGGTGCGTCAGGATAAAGACAACCTGCGTGTAACGCTCAACGCCCCGGGGCGCCATAACGCCCTGAATGCGGCGGCGGCGGTTGCGGTAGCCACCGAAGAGGGTATCGAAGACGATGCGATTCTGCGCGCGCTGGAAAGTTTCCAGGGTACCGGTCGCCGCTTTGATTTCCTCGGTGAATTCCCGCTGGCGGAAGTCAACGGCAAAGAAGGTTCAGCCATGCTGGTGGATGACTATGGTCATCACCCGACGGAAGTGGATGCGACGATTAAAGCCGCGCGCGCTGGCTGGCCGGATAAAAAACTGGTGATGGTATTCCAGCCGCACCGTTATACCCGTACGCGCGACCTGTACGATGATTTCGCGCACGTATTGACCCAGGTTGACGCGCTGCTGATGCTCGATGTTTACCCGGCGGGTGAAGCGCCGATTCCGGGGGCCGACAGCCGCTCGCTGTGTCGTACCATCCGCGGGCGCGGCAAAGTGGACCCGATTCTGGTCTCCGATCCGGCTCAGGTTGCGGAAATGCTGGCTTCTGTGCTGACGGGTAATGATCTCGTGCTAATTCAAGGCGCGGGAAATATTGGTAAAATCGCGCGTAACTTAGCTGAAATCAAACTGAAGCCGCAAACTCAGGAGGAACCGCGCCATGGCTGATAAAATCGCGGTTCTTCTCGGCGGGACCTCCGCCGAGCGCGAGGTATCGCTGAATTCCGGCGCGGCGGTGCTGGCGGGGCTGCGTGAGGCTGGCGTCGATGCTCATGCGGTTGACCCAAAAGAGACCGATGTTACCCAGTTGAAAAACATGGGTTTTCAGAAAGTGTTTATTGCGCTGCACGGCCGCGGCGGGGAAGATGGCACGCTGCAGGGTCTGCTGGATCTGCTTCAGCTGCCTTATACCGGCAGCGGGGTGATGGCATCGGCTATCTCCATGGACAAATTGCGCAGCAAATTGCTGTGGCAGGGCGCCGGGCTGCCGGTTGCTCCGTGGGTGGCCGTTGACCGCGCGGCGTTTGAAAACGGGCTGTCGGATGAGGTGCTCACGCAGCTCGCCGGGCTGGGGTTGCCGCTGATCGTCAAGCCCAGCCGCGAAGGTTCCAGCGTCGGCATGTCGAAAGTGACCGAGAGTGCGCAGCTGGCGCCGGCATTAGCGCAGGCGTTTCAACATGATGACGAAGTTCTGGTAGAAAAATGGCTCAGTGGGCCTGAGTTTACGGTGGCGGTGCTCGGTGAAGAAATTTTACCGTCAGTTCGCATCCAACCAGCCGGAACCTTCTATGATTATGAGGCGAAGTATCTCTCTGATGAGACGAAATATTTCTGCCCTGGCTGTGAGGAACCTGCCCAGGAAGCCGCAATGCAATCTCTGGTGCTGAAAGCCTGGAAAGTGTTAGGTTGCCAGGGGTGGGGGCGGATTGATGTCATGCAGGACAGTGACGGGCAGTATTATCTACTGGAAGCGAACACGTCTCCGGGGATGACCAGCCACAGTCTGGTGCCGATGGCGGCGCGACAGGCGGGAATCAGTTTCTCGCAGCTGGTAGTACGAATTCTGGACCTGGCGGGGTGATATGTCGCAGGCTGCGCTGAATACGCGGAACCGTGAAGAAGAAGAGTATGCCGCTTCACGGCGCAATAATGGAACGCGTTTAGCGGGGATCCTGTTCCTGCTGGCGGTGCTGTGTACCGTGTTTGTGAGCGGCTGGGTCGTGCTGGGCTGGATGGAAGATGCGCAACGTTTGCCCATCTCAAAACTGGTGGTGACCGGCGAGCGCCACTACACGCGTAACGATGATATTCGTCAGTCCATCCTGGCGCTGGGATCGCCGGGAACCTTTATGACTCAGGACGTGAATATCGTTCAGGGCCAGATTGAACGCCTGCCGTGGATTAAGCAGGCAAGCGTAAGAAAGCAGTGGCCGGACGAATTGAAGATTCATCTGGTTGAATATGTGCCAATTGCGCGTTGGAATGATCAGCACATGGTAGATGCAGAAGGCACGGCCTTCAGCGTCCCGGCCGATCGCACCAGCAAGCAGAATTTGCCTATGCTCTATGGCCCGGAAGGCAGCGCAAGCGAAGTCTTGCAGGGCTATCACGACATGGGAGCGGTGCTCGCGAAAGGGAAGTTCACGTTGAAGGTTGCGGCGATGACCGCGCGCCGTTCGTGGCAGCTGACGCTTGATAACGGTATCAAGCTGAATCTGGGGCGGGGCGATACGATGAAGCGGCTGGCGCGTTTCCTGGAACTGTATCCGGTTCTGGAACAGCAGGCGCAAACAGAGGGTAATCGGATTAGCTATGTTGATTTGCGTTATGACTCGGGGGCGGCAGTAGGCTGGGAACCTGCTCCTGCGGCGGATACTAATCAACAACAGAATCAGGCACAGGCAGAACAACAATGATCAAGGCGACGGACAGAAAACTGGTAGTTGGACTGGAGATTGGCACTGCAAAAGTGGCCGCTTTAGTAGGGGAAGTTCTGCCCGACGGAGTGATTAATATCATTGGGGTCGGCAGTTGCCCATCCCGGGGTATGGATAAAGGCGGAGTTAACGACCTGGAATCGGTAGTAAAATGCGTACAGCGCGCTATCGATCAGGCTGAGCTGATGGCGGATTGCCAGATCTCTTCTGTATATCTGGCGCTTTCCGGCAAACACATTAGCTGTCAAAATGAAATTGGTATGGTGCCCATCTCTGAAGAAGAGGTGACGCTGGAAGACGTTGAGAACGTGGTGCACACGGCGAAGTCGGTTCGCGTGCGCGATGAACATCGTGTTCTGCACGTGATTCCGCAGGAATACGCCATTGATTACCAGGAAGGGATCAAGAACCCGGTCGGCTTGTCCGGCGTGCGTATGCAGGCCAAGGTACATTTGATTACCTGCCACAACGATATGGCGAAGAATATCGTCAAAGCGGTAGAGCGCTGTGGGCTGAAGGTCGATCAGCTGATTTTCGCCGGGCTGGCGTCAAGTTATTCCGTATTGACGGAAGACGAACGTGAGCTGGGCGTCTGTGTCGTGGATATCGGTGGCGGTACAATGGATATCGCCGTGTATACTGGCGGCGCGCTGCGCCACACGAAAGTGATCCCGTATGCGGGTAACGTGGTGACCAGCGATATCGCTTATGCATTCGGCACGCCGCCGAGCGACGCCGAAGCGATTAAAGTGCGCCACGGCTGCGCGTTGGGCTCGATCGTGGGCAAAGATGAGAGCGTTGAAGTGCCGAGCGTGGGCGGACGTCCGCCGCGCAGTCTGCAGCGCCAGACATTGGCAGAGGTCATTGAGCCGCGTTATACCGAGCTGCTGAACCTCGTCAATGAAGAGATTTTACAGTTACAGGAACAGCTTCGTCAGCAGGGGGTTAAACATCACCTCGCGGCGGGGATTGTGTTGACCGGTGGCGCAGCGCAGATTGAAGGTTTAGCCGCCTGCGCGCAGCGCGTGTTCCATACGCAGGTGCGTATTGGTGCGCCGCTGAACATTACCGGTCTGACAGACTATGCCCAGGAGCCGTACTATTCAACGGCGGTGGGCCTGCTGCACTATGGGAAAGAGTCCCATCTGAGCGGTGAAGCAGAAGTAGAAAAGCGCGTCACGGCATCGGTCGGATCGTGGATCAAACGACTGAATAGCTGGTTACGCAAAGAGTTTTAATTTTTAAAGAGACCGACGCACATTCACGGTCTCGGGCGACAGGCACAAAACGGAGAGAAACTATGTTTGAACCTATGGAACTGACCAACGACGCGGTGATTAAAGTCATCGGCGTCGGTGGCGGCGGCGGTAATGCCGTTGAACACATGGTGCGCGAGCGCATCGAAGGCGTTGAATTCTTCGCCGTTAACACCGACGCACAGGCACTGCGTAAAACGGCTGTTGGCCAGACTATCCAGATCGGTAGCGGTATTACCAAAGGTCTGGGCGCAGGGGCCAACCCGGAAGTGGGCCGTAACGCGGCCGACGAAGACCGCGAAGCGCTGCGCGCAGCGTTAGACGGTGCAGACATGGTGTTTATCGCAGCCGGCATGGGTGGCGGTACCGGTACCGGTGCAGCGCCAGTGGTTGCGGAAGTGGCTAAAGATTTAGGTATCCTGACCGTTGCCGTTGTGACCAAGCCTTTCAACTTTGAAGGCAAGAAGCGTATGGCATTCGCGGAGCAGGGTATCACCGAGCTGTCCAAGCACGTGGACTCCCTGATCACCATCCCGAACGACAAGCTGCTGAAAGTGCTGGGTCGTGGTATCTCTCTGCTCGACGCGTTTGGCGCGGCGAACGACGTGCTGAAAGGCGCAGTGCAGGGTATCGCTGAGCTGATCACTCGTCCGGGCCTGATGAACGTCGACTTTGCAGACGTGCGCACCGTGATGTCCGAAATGGGCTATGCGATGATGGGTTCCGGCGTGGCGAGCGGTGAAGACCGTGCGGAAGAAGCGGCTGAAATGGCTATCTCTTCTCCGCTGCTGGAAGACATCGACCTGTCCGGCGCACGCGGCGTGCTGGTCAACATTACTGCGGGCTTCGACCTGCGTCTGGATGAGTTCGAAACCGTGGGTAACACCATCCGTGCGTTCGCCTCTGACAATGCGACCGTGGTTATCGGTACTTCCCTTGACCCGGACATGAACGACGAACTGCGCGTGACCGTCGTTGCCACCGGTATCGGTATGGACAAACGTCCGGAGATTACCCTGGTCACCAACAAGCAGACGCCGCAGCCGGCGCTGGATCGCTATCAGCAGCACGGTATGGCGCCGCTGACCCAAGAGCAGAAACCGGCAGCAAAAGTGGTCAACGACAATACGCCGCAGACCACCAAAGAACCGGATTATCTGGATATCCCGGCCTTCCTGCGTAAGCAAGCTGACTAAGAATTAGCTGGAAGTTGGGAATCAGCGCTCTTTGTGCTAAACTGGCCCACCGAATGTGTAGTACACTTCGGTTGGATAGTTAATTTGGCGAGATTATACGATGATCAAACAAAGGACTCTTAAACGTATCGTTCAGGCGACTGGCGTCGGTTTACATACCGGCAAAAAAGTCACGCTGACGCTACGCCCTGCGCCGGCAAATACCGGGGTCATCTATCGTCGCACCGACTTGAATCCACCGGTAGATTTTCCGGCCGATGCCAAATCTGTGCGTGATACTATGCTCTGTACTTGCCTGGTCAACGAGCATGACGTGCGGATTTCTACCGTAGAGCACCTGAACGCTGCGCTGGCGGGCCTGGGTATCGACAACATCGTTGTTGAAGTCGATGCGCCAGAAATCCCGATTATGGACGGGAGCGCCGCACCGTTCGTTTATCTGCTGCTGGATGCCGGCATCGATGAACTGAACTGCGCGAAGAAATTCGTCCGCATTAAAGACACGGTTCGCGTGGAAGATGGCGATAAGTGGGCTGAATTCAAACCGTATAATGGTTTCTCGTTGGACTTTACCATCGATTTTAACCATCCGGCTATTGATGCCAGCACGCAGCGTTATGCCATGAACTTCTCCGCAGACGCGTTCATGCGACAGATTAGCCGTGCTCGTACTTTCGGTTTCATGCGTGATATCGAATATCTGCAGTCCCGTGGCCTGGCCTTGGGCGGCAGCTTCGATTGTGCCATCGTTGTTGACGATTATCGCGTACTGAACGAAGACGGCCTGCGTTTTGAAGATGAATTCGTTCGTCACAAAATGCTGGATGCAATCGGCGACCTGTTCATGTGTGGTCACAACATTATCGGTGCATTTACCGCGTATAAATCCGGTCATGCGCTGAACAACAAACTTCTGCAGGCGGTCCTGGCAAAACAGGAAGCTTGGGAATTTGTGACCTTCGAGGACGACGCAGAACTGCCGATGGCGTTCAAAGCACCGTCAATGGTTCTGGCATAAGCCCGACCATAGCGTAAATTCGACTGGCAACCTGGCACTCTCTCCGGTCAGGGAACCAGTCGTTTTTTCTTTTTGCTCCTGCCATTTTCTTTTCCCCTGCCAATAAAGATCACACGGCTGCACAACCGCTGCATTCTTAACCCGTTTTTCGCGGCTGTTTTCGTCATTCCTGCTGCTGTCACGCGGCATTAATGGTAATATCCTCGAGCTAAAATAGAATAACGGTACTTAAACCGAAGGTGGAACATTACGTGAGTGGAATGCTGACGCGTTGGCGACAGTTTGGTAGACGCTACTTCTGGCCGCATCTCCTGTTGGGGATGGTTGCTGCCGGTTTTGGTCTGCCTGCGCTTGCGAACAACGCCGAACCGGCTTCCCCCGCCCGCGCAACAACCAGTAACCATAATCCGGCGCAGAGAATTGACTTCTCGCAGCTGGCGCGGCTGGAAAGCAATCGTCGCCCCTCCTTCAGCGTAGACTACTGGCATCAGCATGCTATTCGCACCGTTATTCGCCACCTTTCTTTTGCCATGGCGCCAACCGCCTCTCCGGTTGCCGAGCCGACGTCGCCACTGCAGGCGGCACAGCACCTGGCGCTGCTCGATACCCTGAATGCGCTGCTCAACGTCGAGAGCCAGCCGTCGATTGTGATTGCTCAGGGGGCGGCATTACCCGCCTTCTCACCTCCGGTTTTTAGCATTCCTGCCTGGGTAAGCCAGGTGCAGGGTATTCGCGCCGGGCCGCAGCGCCTCGTCTGAAAATAACCGTGTTAACTCCTTTATTTTTATGACTCCGCGATGGCGGGGCGTTTGAGATTTTATTATGTTAATCAAATTATTGACCAAAGTTTTTGGTAGTCGTAACGATCGTACCCTGCGCCGTATGCGCAAAACCGTCGCTGTTATCAACGCGATGGAGCCAGAAATGGAAAAGCTCTCCGATGACGAGTTGAAGGCTAAAACAAACGAATTTCGTGCCCGTATTGAAAAAGGGGAAACCGTTGAAAGCCTGATCCCGGAAGCGTTTGCCGTGGTACGTGAAGCCAGCAAACGTGTATTCGGTATGCGCCACTTCGACGTCCAGCTGTTGGGTGGGATGGTCCTGAACGATCGCTGCATCGCGGAAATGCGTACCGGTGAAGGTAAAACCCTGACCGCGACCCTGCCGGCTTACCTGAACGCGCTGTCCGGTAAGGGCGTGCACGTTGTGACCGTCAACGATTACCTGGCTCAGCGTGACGCCGAAAACAACCGTCCGCTGTTCGAATTCCTCGGCATGACCGTGGGCGTCAACATGTCTGGTCTGCCGGCGCCTGCTAAGCGCGAAGCCTACAATGCCGACATTACCTACGGTACTAACAACGAATACGGCTTTGACTACCTGCGCGACAACATGGCGTTCAGCCCGGAAGAACGCGTACAGCGTAAACTGCACTATGCGCTGGTGGATGAGGTCGACTCCATCCTGATCGATGAAGCGCGTACCCCGCTTATCATCTCCGGCCCGGCAGAAGACAGCTCGGAAATGTACAAGCGCGTTAACAAAATCATTCCTCACCTGGTGCGTCAGGAGAAAGAAGACTCCGACACCTTCCAGGGTGAAGGCCACTTCTCCGTAGATGAAAAAGCCCGTCAGGTTAACCTGACCGAACGCGGTCTGGTGCTGATTGAAGAGCTGCTGGTTAAAGAAGGCATCATGGACGAAGGTGAGTCGCTCTACTCGCCGGGCAACATTATGCTGATGCACCACGTTACTGCCGCGCTGCGCGCTCACGTGCTGTTCACCCGTGACGTCGACTACATCGTGAAAGACGGCGAAGTTATCATCGTCGATGAACACACCGGTCGTACCATGCAGGGACGTCGCTGGTCCGATGGCCTGCACCAGGCCGTGGAAGCGAAAGAAGGCGTTGAAATCCAGAACGAAAACCAGACGCTGGCATCCATCACCTTCCAGAACTACTTCCGTCTGTACGAAAAACTGGCCGGTATGACCGGTACTGCAGATACCGAAGCGTTCGAATTCAGCTCTATCTACAAGCTGGACACCGTGGTTGTTCCGACCAACCGTCCGATGATCCGTAAAGACATGCCGGACCTGGTCTACATGACCGAAGCGGAAAAAATTCAGGCGATCATCGAAGATATTAAAGAGCGTACTGCGGCAGGCCAACCGGTGCTGGTCGGTACTATCTCTATCGAAAAATCTGAAGTGGTTTCCCATGAGCTGACCAAAGCGGGTATCAAGCACAACGTGCTGAACGCCAAGTTCCACGCTAGCGAAGCGGATATCGTTGCACAGGCGGGTTACCCTTCTGCCGTGACCATCGCCACCAACATGGCAGGTCGTGGTACCGATATTATGCTGGGCGGTAGCTGGCAGGCAGAAGTCGCGCAGCTGGAAGACCCAACCCCGGAACAAATTGCGCAGATCAAAGCCGATTGGCAGGTTCGTCACGACGCCGTGCTGGCGGCTGGCGGTCTGCATATCATTGGTACTGAACGTCACGAATCTCGTCGTATCGATAACCAGCTGCGCGGCCGTTCCGGTCGTCAGGGTGACGCGGGTTCTTCCCGTTTCTACCTGTCGATGGAAGATGCCCTGATGCGTATCTTTGCCTCTGACCGCGTGTCCGGCATGATGCGTAAACTGGGGATGAAACCGGGCGAAGCGATTGAACACCCGTGGGTTACCAAGGCAATTGCTAACGCGCAGCGTAAAGTGGAAAGCCGCAACTTCGATATTCGTAAGCAGCTGCTGGAATACGATGACGTTGCCAACGACCAGCGCCGTGCGATCTACACCCAGCGTAATGAACTGCTGGACGTGAGCGACGTTAGCGAAACCATCAACAGCATCCGCGAAGACGTGTTTAAAGCTACCATCGATGCGCACATTCCGCCGCAGTCGCTGGAAGAAATGTGGGATATCCCTGGCCTGCAGGAACGTCTGAAAAACGACTTCGACCTCGATCTGCCTATCTCTGAGTGGCTGGATAAAGAGCCTGAACTGCACGAAGAGACGCTGCGCGAGCGTATTCTGGAAAGCGCCGTTGAGGTGTACAAACGTAAGGAAGAAGTGGTCGGCGCTGAGATGATGCGTCACTTTGAAAAAGGCGTGATGCTGCAAACGCTGGATTCTCTGTGGAAAGAGCACCTGGCCGCGATGGACTACCTGCGTCAGGGGATCCACTTGCGTGGCTATGCGCAGAAAGATCCGAAGCAGGAGTACAAACGTGAATCCTTCTCTATGTTTGCCGCCATGCTGGAGTCGCTGAAGTATGAAGTGATCAGCACCCTGAGCAAAGTGCAGGTGCGCATGCCGGAGGAAGTTGAAGCGATGGAACTGCAGCGTCGTGAAGAAGCCGAGCGTCTGGCACAGATGCAGCAGTTGAGCCATCAGAGCGATGACGAAGCCGCCGCGCAGGATCTGGCCGCGCAGACCGGCGAACGTAAAGTGGGCCGTAATGACCCATGCCCTTGCGGTTCCGGTAAAAAATACAAACAGTGCCACGGCCGTCTGAGCTAAGGTCATTATAAAAAATAAAAGGCGCAGACTTCTGCGCCTTTTTTATGGGTAAGACAAAATGAAAATACTGCAAATATCCGTCGGCATCATTCGCAATGTCAGTGGCGAAATCTATATCACTCAGCGCGCTGCCGATGCGCACATGGCGCATAAGTGGGAGTTTCCAGGCGGCAAAATTGAGTCCGGAGAGTCGCCGCAGGAAGCGGTAATCCGCGAGCTGGAAGAAGAGGTTGGGATTGTGGTTACCTCGCTGCAACCGTTTGATAAGCTGGAATATCAGTTTCCCGATCGTCACATAACGCTGTGGTTCTGGCTGGTTGATAGCTGGGAAGGGGCGCCGTGGGGGAAAGAAGGGCAGCCGGGGCGCTGGGTTGCGCAACGTGATTTAGTGGCGGACGAATTTCCGCCAGCGAACGCGCCGGTGATTGAAAAGCTCATTGCGGGGTAGGCCTGATAAGCGGAGCGCCATCAGGCTAAATGGTGCAGGTTGCCGGATGGCGGCGTAGCGCCTCATCCGGCCCTACGCGACATTACTGTTGTTCTTCGCTCCAGTCGTCGCTGTCGGAGAGATCGCCGCTGCTCGGAATGCGTTTCTCTTCCGCCGCCCACTCTCCGAGATCGATAAGCTGGCAGCGCTTAGAACAGAATGGACGATAAGGACTTTGTTCGCCCCAAATAACCGGCTTATTGCAGGTTGGACAGTTTACCGTTGTCACCTCAGTCATTCTCTCTCCTTAGCAGCATGCCAGTTCAAAATCCAGTCGCTCCGGCACCACGCCGTGCTCGCTGTCCAGCGGCATAAAGCGAATGGCGAAACGGCTCTTATGGCCGGAGATTTGCGGGTAAAGCTGAGACGTTAGCTCAAGCTTCAGACGCAGCAGGTCCGCATCGTCGCCGTTATCCTGATAGAAGCCGTTCAGGCTGGTTTGCTTGCGGAACTGCGCGGAGTTGCGAACCAGATCGAGAATCAGCGACAGCGCCTGATTCAGCGGCTCAAGGCTGGCAAGCCATGATTCGACCTGGGCGTCGCGCTGATGCTGTTTTGAATGCAGCCAGATGTGCAGCGTCGGCAAATCGAAGCTGCAGCAGCCGCCCGGGATACTTAGACGCTGACGAACCAGCGCGATCAGGCGATCTTCGCGCAGGAACTGCCCGATGCGTGGTGCCGCCATCAGAATAGTGCTGCTGTTTTTCAGCTGCTGACGCAGGGCGTCAATGCGGCTGAGATCGACGCCCTGAACTTCGCTCCAGGCGTTGAGTTTGCGCTGCTGGCGCTCCAGCTCTTTTAGCAGCTCCGTGCGGATATCGCCGCGTTCGAACACATCCAGTAAATCCCCGACGTTGCGAAAAAAGTGCAGCGCGCTGGCGTGATCCCTGATGGGTAAATTGGCATTCAATTGCTCAGTCAGAAATTCAATACGCAGCCAGGTACGCATTTTTTCATTTAGCGGATGCTCAAAAAGGATGTGGGTGTGCATTACGATTTTTCCTGTGATACAGCCTGTGCCGCGAGCTCAAGGTAGTGCGCGTGAAGGCGAGCGACATCCGATGCAATAGCATCTGGTGTGCCGTTGTTATTAATAATGTCATCAGCAACCGCCAGGCGCGCTTCACGCGTGGCCTGAGCAGCAAGAATGTTTTCGGCATGCTCACGCGATACGTGGTCGCGCTGCATGGTACGAAGCAGCTGGGTTTCTCGCGATACATCAACGACCAGGACGCGATCGGCCCGCTGATAAAGCTTGTTTTCCACCAGCAGGGGAACAACCCACAGTACGTAAGGCGAAGTGGCCTGCCGTAGCTGACGCTGCGTTTCCTGCTGAATCAATGGGTGTAAGAGGGCGTTTAGCCAGGCTTTTTCCTCAGGATGAGCAAAGATGCGCTCGCGCAGCCCCCGGCGATCTAATTCGCCTTCTGCGGTGAGGATATGAGAACCAAAACGATCGGCGATGGCGGCGAGCGCCGGCGTACCGGGTTCGACAACCTGACGGGCGAGAATATCGGCATCAATCACGTTAATTCCCAGGTGAGCAAAGGCCTCTGCGACCGTACTTTTGCCGCTGCCGATGCCGCCTGTTAACGCCACTGTGTAAGTCATACCGCTAAGCCCTGGATTTTTTGCATGAAAATCATTTGGTTAAAAAACTGGCAGCCCTGTGCGAGTGAATCAATGATGCACTGTACTATTCGCCAGGTAAATTTATGGGATTGTAGCTTAAAAAAAGTGAAAATCGCAGTCTTGCGAAGCCCTGATTAGTGCGTATGATTGCATTACTGGAGTTGTGCTCTCAATTTAATTGCCATTAACCCCAGGAATTCGCACATGCGTATCGAAGAAGATCTGAAGTTAGGTTTTAAAGACGTTCTTATCCGCCCTAAGCGCTCTACTCTTAAAAGCCGTTCCGATGTTGAACTGGAACGCGAATTCACCTTTAAACATTCAGGCCAACGCTGGTCAGGCGTGCCGATTATCGCTGCGAATATGGACTCCGTGGGTACTTTCGGGATGGCAAAAGCACTCGCCTCTTTCGGTATCCTGACGGCCGTACACAAACATTACACCGTTGAAGAGTGGCAGACGTTTGTCCAGAACGAGTCCGCAGACGTGCTTAAGCACGTGATGGTGTCTACCGGCACCTCCGACGCAGACTTCGAAAAAACGCAGCAGATCCTTAAGCTGAGCCCGGCGCTGAACTTCGTGTGCATTGATGTGGCGAATGGTTACTCCGAGCATTTTGTGCAGTTCGTAGCGAAAGCGCGCGAAGCCTGGCCGACCAAGACGATTTGTGCAGGTAACGTCGTGACCGGTGAAATGTGCGAAGAGCTGATTCTGTCCGGCGCGGATATTGTGAAAGTGGGTATCGGCCCTGGCTCGGTGTGCACCACTCGCGTGAAAACTGGCGTTGGCTATCCGCAGCTCTCCGCGGTGATCGAGTGCGCCGATGCAGCGCACGGTCTGGGTGGCCAGATTGTCAGCGACGGCGGCTGCACCATGCCGGGCGACGTGGCCAAAGCCTTTGGCGGCGGCGCGGACTTCGTGATGTTGGGCGGCATGCTGGCCGGTCACGATGAAAGCGGCGGCGTGATTGTTGAAGAGAACGGCGAGAAATTTATGCTGTTCTACGGTATGAGCTCTGAGTCCGCGATGAAACGTCACGTGGGCGGTGTTGCACAATACCGCGCGGCGGAAGGTAAAACGGTTAAGCTGCCGCTGCGTGGCCCGGTAGATAACACCGCGCGCGACATCCTCGGCGGCCTGCGTTCGGCGTGCACCTACGTCGGCGCATCACGTCTGAAAGAGCTGACTAAACGCACGACCTTCATCCGGGTGCAGGAACAAGAGAACCGCGTGTTCAATAGCCTGTAATCCTCCTCATGCAGGCGTAATGCCTAAATTCGTAGGCCGGATAAGCAAAAGCGCTATCCGGCACACTGCGCACGGATTGCCGGATGGCGGCGTAAACGCCTTATCCGGCATACCGTTCCTGCTCCTGGCTTCTGAATTCAACGCCTTAACTGACCCGCGTTACCCTGTTCCGCCGATCGCATCTCCCAGATGAAAAATCGGCAGATACATCGCGACGACCAGCGTGCCAATAATGAGTCCTGTCACAATCAGTAGCAGCGGTTCCAGCGTTGCCGTCAGGCTTTCTGCCAGATTCTGCGTGCTTTCATCGTGGTGTCGCGCCAGGTTTTCCAGCATTTCATCCAGCGCCCCGGACGCTTCTCCGGTTCTGACCAGTTGTAAGCACAGCGGCGTAAACTCATGGCAGTTTTCCATGGCTTGCCAGATAGCGCTGCCCTGTGACACCTGCTGGCGCAGGCTGGCAATGACCTCGCGCCACCATGGGCTGTTCAATGTCTCTTCCACGGTTTCCAGCCCCTGTAAAAAGGCAATGCCGGCTCGTTGAGTCAACGACAGTACGGTAAAAATCTGGCTGAGCATCTGGCCGCGAGCGAGCGTGCCCATAACCGGTAAGGCGAGTAGCAGCTGCTGGCGAAGGCGCTGCCACGGCGGATGATCTTTAAACCCGACGCTAAGCCCGGTGGCCAGTAGCACCAGGCTACAGAGCGGAAGCCATGCGCTTGCCACCGCGTCTGCACTGGCCATAACGGCCAGCGTAAGGGCGGGCAGCGGCGTGTTGAAGGTGCGATAGATGGCGGTAAATTCAGGCAAAACAAAGCTGACCATTGCCGCCACGACCAGCGCCGCCAGGGTTAAAATAATCAGCGGGTAGCGCAGCGCCTTTTTCACTTTTGCCGTTAATAGCAGCTGCGCTTTTTGCTGCCGCGCGAGCGCCTGGCAGCAATGCTCCAGCCTGCCTGTTATTTCGCCGGTACGGATCATCGCCTGATACAGCGGTGGAAAAGCCTCCGGCCACGGCCTTAAACCCTCCGATAGCGAGACACCCTCGGCGAGCCGGGAGGCCAACGTTTCCAGCAGAGCGCGCCACTGCGGTATCGGATGCTGTTGGCTGAGCAGTGCCAAACTCTCTGAGAGGGTTAACCCGGCCTGCAATAGCGTAGCCAGCTGGCTTATCACCGCGCAGCTGTGCTGTGCTCGCCATAGTGATCGGTTCACCGTGCGACGCTTGAGTGATAGGACGATAATATTCTGCTGAGCCAGCGCTATCAGCGCCGCGGGCCGATGGCTAGCCCACAGCGCGCCACGACGTTCGGCTCCGCTGGCATCGACACCCCGCCAGTGCCACAGCTGTTCACACATCGTGAGGCAACCCCAGTACGCGTAGCAGCTCTTCCTGCGTCGTCAGCCCCTGTTCAACGGCCAGGCAGCCGTTCTCAAACAGCGTCGCCATGCCGGCCTCCCGCGCATGCTGCATCAGCTGTTCCGGGCTAAGTCCGCTGGCGATGCCCTGCCGCAGTGCAGGCGCGATCGGCAGCAGTTCAAACAGCGCGAGACGGCCCTGGTAGCCATGATAGCAGTACGAGCAGCCGGAGGCCGTCCAGCGTGGCAGTGGGCGAGGCCATAGCGTACGCGGCAGCGGCTGCTCTCCTGGCAGCATCTGGCGACAGTGCGGGCATAGACGACGGACCAGACGCTGTGCTACCACCATTAATAGCGCCGATGACACCATCCAGCGCGCGACGCCCATCTGTTCAAGGCGCACCAGCGTTTCAACCGTCGAATTGGTGTGCAGCGTTGAGAGTACAAGGTGACCGGTTTGCGCGGCCTTAATGGCGATTTCCGCTGTTTCACCGTCGCGTATTTCGCCGACCATCACGATATCTGGATCCTGGCGCAGCAGGGCGCGCAGGATGTTCTGGAACGTCAGCCCGGCGCGAGGGCTGACCTGCGTCTGGTTCAGTCCGTCCAGAGGGATCTCTATGGGATCTTCGACGCTACAGATATTGACGTCGCAACGGTTACGGTTTTGCAGTGCGCTGTAAAGCGTGACGGTTTTGCCGCTGCCCGTTGGTCCGGTGACCAGAATCAGCCCCTGAGGCTGATTCAACGCGGATTGCAGCTGCGCAAGTGCGTCGGCGGAAAGCCCCAGACTATGCAGATCCAGCGCCTGCTCGACTTTATGCAGCAGCCGGAGCACGGCTTTTTCACCGTATCGGCAGGGCAGGGTTGAAAGGCGAAAAGAGAGTGGGGTGTCGTCAATCTCTACCGTGAACTGCCCGTCCTGCGGCAGGCGTCGCTCGGCGATGTCCAGCCCTGCGAGCACCTTAAGCCTGGCGATCAGCGGGGCCATCAGCGTCAGCGCGACGGGCGTGAGCGCATGCAGCACGCCGTCTACCCGCAGCCGTATGCGTAGCGCACGCTCTGTTGGCTCAAAATGAATATCGGAGGCGCGTTGCACGAGCGCCTGCTTGAGCAAATGGTTAAGCAGATCTACTGCGTTGTCACTCTCCTGGTGTATTGAAGGCTGCGCGAGTGGGGCTAGCCGCTGGAGGTGCTTGTCCATTCTCTCCTGCTCCCAGCACTCGATATCAATGCGTTTTTGGGTGGCGAAGCGGAGTGAGTCCATGAGTTCTGTGGGCGGAGTGCCGACGACGGCAATGCTCAGTTCATCTTGCGCATTGTTGAGCAGCACCGCGCGATGGCGCTGACACAGCGTGAAGAGTTGCTCCTGTTTCATGATTGCCGCCCCGCTTATTGCGCATCAAAGCGGAAGACGTCTTCGCACGCTTGCTGGAGCGCGCCGTCGTTCTGGATATCGCAGGTTCGCTGCCAGCCGGTGATGCCATTGGCGTTGTCCCAGCCGGGAACGAGGGTCACGGTCAGGCCGTTAAGGCTTTCCTGGCCGGTCAGAATAACCGTTCCTTGTGCGACGCTCATGGCCGACACGTAGCGCGTGGTGGTGGGGGACGGGATGCCGTTGCTGCCCGCATCGCAGTTGTCTACCCCGCCGCGGTCGAGCGCGCACAGCTCAATGGCGGTACGGTAAGGGACAAAGGTTTGTAGCATATCGGTCAGTGCGGCTTTGCGCAGGTAGTTCTGATAGGCGGGAATGCCGATGGCGCTGAGGATAGCAATAATGCCGATAACGACCATCAGTTCGATAAGGGTAAAGCCCCGTTGTCTGTTCATGTTGTGCTCCTTGCTGAAACTGGCGCTACTTTGGCAGAGCGTCGAAACGACAGCGAGGGGCGAAAAGGCATTCAGGATAGGGCCTTCCAGTTTTTTTCCGGCGGTTGCAGAAGTGAACGTGGAAAATGGAAGGCGGGTCGAAAAACGTCTTCGAGGAGGATCTGTGGGCCGGATGGCGGCGTAAACGCCTTATCCGGCCTACAACATTATGATCGGTCTAGTTCGCAGGGAAGGCCTTTCCTGGCTTAGCGGAAGCGCATCGACAGGTCGAGGGCGCGAACGTGTTTGGTCAGCGCGCCGACGGAGATAAAGTCGACGCCGGTTTCGGCAAACTCGCGGAGGGTGTCGAAAGTGACGTTGCCGGAGACTTCCAGCTGCGCCTGACCCTGGGTGATCTTCACCGCTTCGCGCATCTGTTCGGTGTCAAAGTTATCGAGCATGATAATGTCGGCGCCGGCCTTCAGCGCTTCACGCAGCTCCTGCAGGGTTTCCACTTCCACTTCCACCGGTACGTCAGGGTGCAGCCAGAAGGCTTTTTCTACCGCCTGGCGTACGGATCCGGAAGCAATAATGTGATTTTCTTTAATCAGGAAGGCGTCGGATAATCCCAGGCGGTGGTTGGCGCCGCCACCGCACAGTACGGCATATTTTAATGCAGTGCGCAGGCCTGGCAGCGTTTTGCGCGTGTCCAGCAGCTGCGTATGGGTGCCTTCCAGCAGGTTGACGTATTTACGCACTTCGCTGGCGACGCCGGAGAGCGTTTGAACAAAGTTCAGCGCGGTGCGTTCGCCGGTTAACAGCACGCGCGACGGGCCGTTAATTTCGAACAGCGGCTGATTGGCGACCACGGTGTCGCCGTCGGCCACGTGCCAGGTGAGCGTGACGTCATCACCGGCCAATTGGATGAAGACCTCTTCTACCCAGCGCTTGCCGCAGAATACGCCGTCTTCACGGGTAATGACTACGGCGTGCGAGTGGCTGTTTTCCGGCAGGAGTTGTGCGGTAATATCGTTATGCGCGTCAACTTCACCTCCCAGATCTTCGCGCAGCGCGTGGGCCACGGCGTTGGGAATATCGAGGTTGATACGTTCTAACAGCGCGTCACGTCGGTGGTCTGGGTTGTAGCGGCGAGGCGGCATGATAAAGCTCCAAATTGGTAACGATGCGAAAGATTGAAACATGCTACTCTGAACCGAGTAGCATAACCATACGTAAGGAGATCCTGAATGCAGTTAGATAAGGGCTGGCTGGTGGGCGTTCGGCACGTGCCTTCTCCCCATCACGACAGTCGTCCAGAGGATGAGGTCCCCTCGCTGCTGGTTGTGCATAATATTAGCTTACCGCCGGGCCAATTTGGCGGCCCCTGGATAGACGCCCTGTTTACCGGTACGCTCGATCCTGATGCCGATCCGTTCTTTGCGGAAATTGCCCATCTGCGGGTTTCAGCCCACTGTCTTATTCGTCGCGACGGCGAGATTGTTCAGTACGTTGCCTTTGATAAGCGCGCCTGGCACGCTGGCGTTTCGAGCTATCGTGGTCGCGAGCGCTGTAATGATTTCTCTATCGGTATTGAGCTGGAAGGCACCGATACGTTGGCCTATACCGACGCGCAGTATCTGCAGCTGGCGGCTTTGACCCAGCTGTTAATCACCGAGTATCCTGCCATTGCCGACAACATGACCGGCCACTGTGATATCGCGCCCGTGCGCAAAACCGATCCCGGCCCGGCTTTTGATTGGGATCGTTTTCGCGCGCAGGTCACCCCTTCGTCGAATAAGGAGATGACATGACGTTGTTTACCACGCTTCTGGTGTTGTTTGCGGAGCGCTTGTTTAAGCTCGGCGAGCACTGGCAGCTTGACCACAGACTGGAGGCCCTGTTCCGCCGGGTGAAACATTACTCACTGGCCGCAACGCTGGCGATGACCGTCGTGGCGATGGCGTTGGTGGCGCTGATTCAGCGTGCGCTGGAAGGGCTGCTGTTTAACGTACCGACGCTGATTTTCTGGATTTTGCTGGGGCTGCTGTGCATCGGCGCGGGGCGCGTTCGTCTGCACTATCACGCCTATCTGAAGGCGGCGTCGCGCGATGATACCCACGCGCGTGATGCGATGGCCTGCGAGCTGACGATGATTCACGGCGTGCCTCCTGGCTGTAACGAGCGGGAGTTCCTGCGGGAATTACAGAATGCGCTGCTATGGATTAACTACCGTTTCTACCTCGCGCCGCTGTTCTGGTTTGTGGTGGGCGGCAGTTGGGGGCCGGTGGCGTTAATGGGCTATGCGTTCCTGCGCTCATGGCAGTCCTGGCTGGCGCGCTATCAAACGCCGCACCAGCGTTTACAGTCGGGCATCGATGCCATACTTCACGTGGTGGACTGGGTGCCAGTGCGCCTGGTTGGCGTCGTGTATGCGCTGATTGGTCACGGAGAGAAAGCGCTGCCAGCGTGGTTTGCCTCGTTGGGCGACCGCCATTCATCGCAGTATCAGGTGTTAACCACCCTGGCACAGTATTCGCTGGCGCGCGAGCCGCACGTGGATAAAGTGGCAACGCCGAAAGCGGCGGTTTCGATGGCCAAGAAAACGTCGTACGCGGTCGTCGTGGTAATGGCGCTGCTGACCATTTATGGGACGTTAGTGTAGCGTTGTGCCGGATGGCGCTTATCCGGCCTGCATTACGGTAGGCCCGGTAAGCGTAGCGCCACCGGGCAAGAGGTTTACTGCGAATCTGCCGGCGGGATGCCGAAATCAGGCATCCCGTCGTCCTTCCAGCGCACCGTCTTCAGGCGGGTATGTCGATTCGGGTCATACAGCGGGTCGCCCTCAATCTCCGTGTAGTTTCTTGCGTGATACACCAACACATCTTCCCCTTCAGGCGTCTGTGTAAAGCTGTTGTGCCCCGGCCCATACTGGCGATTTTCGTCGCTGGTGGTAAACACCGGCGTGGGCGATTTATGCCAGTTTGCCGCATGGGTCATATCAGCATCTTTATCAATCCACAGCAGTCCCATGCAGTAGTTTTCATCGGTCGCGCTGGCGGAGTAGCTGATAAACAGACGGTCGCCGTGAGTGACGACGGCAGGCCCTTCGTTCACCAGAAAACCGCGGCATTCCCAGTCGAACGCCGGTTGGCTGAGCATCACCGGTTCACCTTTTAGCGTCCACGGGTTTTCCAGCTCGGCAAGATACAGGTTCGAATTACCGGCAATGTCCGGCGATTTTTGCGCCCACAGATACCACTGTTTGCCCTGATGCTCAAAGGTGGTGGCGTCGAGGCAAAAGGTATCGAACGGCGTTTTGACCTGACCTTTCTCCACCCATTTGCCGTTCAGCGGATCGGCGTCGCTGCACTCCAGCGCGAACATGCGATGCTGGAACATCCCCTGGCTATCGAGCGCCTGGGTGTGGGCGGCGGCGAAGTAGATATACCAACGACCGTTAATGTGGTGCAGCTCCGGAGCCCAGATAAGCTGGCTCATCGGGCCGGTTTCGGGTTTGCGCCAGACCACCACCGGCTGGGCGGTACGCAGGCCATCGAGGTCAGCGGCGCGGCGGATTTCCAGCCGATCATATTCCGGCACGGAGGCGATAAAATAGTACTCTCCCTGGTGGCGCAGAATAAACGGGTCTGCGCGCTGCTCAATAAAGGGGTTGGGCCAGTTCTTCATCAGGCTTTCCTTACGTGTTCAGTCGTTTTCAGTTCTTGCTGGTACTCATTCAGCTCGCGATAGTTAGCGCGGCGCTTTTCCAGGTCTTCCTGGATTTGTTTCATCAACTGGCGGTCAACCTTGAGCAGACGCACCACTCCGGCGGTAATCAGGTAGCCGATGCCGGGAATGACGGTGAACAGCAGCATAATACCGTTAATCGTGGTGTCGCTTTGCGCTTTCGCGCCCGCGTCGTAGCCGTACCAGGAGAGCAGGAAACCGACCATTGCGCCCGCGACCGCCAGGCCAACCTTCAGGAAGAACAGGTTGCCGGAGAAGCTGATGCCGGTGATGCGTTTGCCGGTTTTCCATTCACCGTAGTCGTCTACGTCGGCCATCAGCGACCAGTGCAGCGGCGAGGGAATCTGGTGCAGGACGTTGAGCAGGAAATAGAGCACCGCGATCAGTACGGTGGCATGCGGGTCGAAGAAGTAAAAGGCGATGGAGAACACGGCCAGGACAATGTTGGTCCAGAAGAAGACCTGCAGTTTACACCAGCGGTCGGTTAGCACTTTTGCCAGCATGCTGCCAAACATCATGCCGACGACGCCAAGGCTGATAAACAGCGTTGCAAAGTGGGTGCTTTCTCCCATAACCCAGGTGACGTAGTACATGGTGGCGGCCATACGGATAAAGCCGGGGCAGACGTTACACAGCGTCAGCAGCAGAATGCGCACCCACTGGTCGTTTTTCAACACGTCTTTTAAATCTTGTTTCAGTTCATCGTTAGTCTGCACAGCCGGGCGTACGCGTTCGCGTACGGTGGAGAAGCAGAACAGAAACATGCACATCCCGATAAAGGCCAGCACGGTCATCGCCAGCTGATAGCCTTTGGCTTTGTCACCGCCGCCGAACCAGTCAACCATTGGCAGCAGCGTCAGCGACAGCAGCAGCGTGGCGATGCCAACCAGCACGAAGCGATAGGACTGGCAGGCAACGCGCTCCTGCGGGTCGTTCGTGATAACGCTGCCCAGCGAGCAGTAGGGAATGTTGATGGCGGTATAGGTGATCGACAGCAGGAAATAGGTAACAAACGCATAGATAACTTTGCTGCTGTAGCTCCATTCCGGCGTGGTGAACATCAGCACGCTGAAGAGGGCGTAGGGGAAGGCAATCCACAGCAACCATGGACGAAAACGGCCATACTTGCTGCGGGTACGGTCGGCCAGTGCGCCCATAATCGGGTCGGTCACGGCGTCGATAACGCGAACAGAGAGCAGCAGTACGCCAACCAACGCCGGCGCAAGGCCGAAAATATCGGTATAAAAATAGTTAACGAACAGCATGATAGCGCCGAAGATGATGTTGCATCCTGCATCGCCCATGCCATAGCCAATCTTCTCTTTCACTGACAGTTTACTTGAGTTCATCGCCAGACCTCTCCCGAATAATATGGAGGAGATTATTGGCAGCTAAACGGCGAAATGCGTAGCAGGATAACGTTAATCATATGGATAAAATTGCTGCGAAAAGGAAACTGTGAGGCAGGTAACATAGAGGTAAACGCCCCCTCAGGAGGTGAGGGGGCGGGGAGTATTACAGCGCTTTAACGGTTTTGGCGCCTTTCTGCTTAAACAGGTAGCCAATGCCGAGGATCAGAATCCATACCGGAATCAGCCACACGGAAATGGCCATACCCGGGGTCATCACCATAATCACCAGCACTGCGGCCATGAAGACCAGGCAGATCCAGTTGCCCAGCGGGTAGAACAGCGCCGGGAAGCGCGTGGTCACGCCCTGTTGCTGTTTTGCCTTGCGGAACTTCATGTGTGCCAGGCTAATCATCGCCCAGTTGATCACCAGCGCCGAGACCACCAGCGCCATCAGCAGTCCGAATGCGGACTCTGGGGCCAGGTAGTTGATCAGCACGCACAGCGCGGTGACGACGGCGGAAACCAGAATGGTGTTCACCGGTACGCCGCGTTTATCCACGCTCAGCAGCGCTTTCGGGGCGTTACCCTGCTGCGCCAGGCCGAAAAGCATACGGCTGTTGCAGTATACGCAGCTGTTGTACACGGAGAGTGCAGCGGTCAGCACCACGATGTTCAGGGCATTTGCCACCAGCGAGTCACCCAGCTCATGGAAGATAAGCACGAACGGGCTGACATCTGCGGTGACGCGGGTCCACGGCATCAGCGAGAGCAGTACCGCCAGCGAGCCCACATAGAAAATCAGAATACGGTAGATAACCTGATTGGTGGCTTTCGGGATGCTCTGTTCCGGGTTATCCGCTTCTGCTGCGGTGATACCCACCAGCTCAAGGCCACCGAAGGAGAACATGATGATCGCCATCATCATCACCAGCCCCATCCAGCCGTGCGGCAGGAAGCCGCCCTGTTCCCACAGGTTGCGAACGGTCGCCTGCGGGCCTGCGGTGCCGCTGAACAGCAGCCATGCGCCGAACAGGATCATCGCGATAACGGCCACCACTTTGATAATGGCAAACCAGAACTCCATCTCACCAAACACTTTCACGTTGGTCAGGTTGATGGCGTTGATAGCAATGAAGAAGACGGCCGCCGATGCCCAGGTTGGGATCTCTGGCCACCAGAACTGGATGTATTTACCGACGGCGGTCAGTTCCGCCATGGCAACCAGAACGTACAGCACCCAGTAGTTCCAGCCTGATGCGAAGCCGGCGAAGTTGCCCCAGTACTTATAGGCAAAGTGGCTGAAGGAGCCTGCTACCGGCTCTTCCACCACCATTTCGCCAAGCTGGCGCATGATCATAAAGGCAATAAAACCGGCGATAGCGTAGCCGAGAATAATACCGGGACCGGCAGATTGAATAACGGAGGCGCTGCCAAGAAACAGGCCAGTGCCGATAGCGCCGCCCAGAGCGATCAGCTGTATATGGCGGTTCTTAAGGCCGCGCTTAAGCTGTGCGCCTTGCTGTTGACCTTCCATTGTGAAACCTCGTGTGTGGTTATTATTGTGACGCTGTTGTGCGTATGTACTTAAGAAATTCCGTTTTCTGTATTGTTTTATTTACGAAATGCTTTTCTTAAAAAGAGGTAAGGCTCTTTCGTCATGAGCAGAATAGTGGTAAGTGCGGCGGAATGCACCTGCTTTGTGAAGGGATGATGACGAATTGGATAAAAAGACAACAGCAGTCACGAGGCGCCAAAAAATGAAAAATTCGCAATTACTGAATTTATATTCATTTTATTGAATTTAAATTCAGTAATTGATTAATTGAAACGGTTCAGTTTGCTTAATTTTGTTTGGTTTTAGTTAATTATACTTCTTTATAGGTAAAGTTGTTTTTTGTGCAAAGTTACATTTCTGAAACATCATTTCTGTAATGTTGTTAAAAAGTGCCGGGTTTACTGATTTCAATCAAAACCTGTATGGACATAAGGTGAATACTTTGTTACTTTAGCGCTACGAACTTGAAATTGGTAAGACCAATTGACTCCGGGCTAATGGCAGAGACAGGGAACAATGGCCTACAGCAAAATCCGCCAACCAAAACTATCCGATGTGATTGAGCAGCAGTTGGAGTTTTTGATCCTCGAGGGGACCTTACGCCCCGGCGAAAAACTTCCACCTGAACGCGAGCTGGCAAAACAGTTCGACGTTTCCCGCCCTTCGCTGCGTGAGGCGATTCAACGCCTCGAAGCCAAAGGGTTACTGCTTCGTCGTCAGGGCGGCGGGACTTTTGTTCAGAGCAGCCTATGGCAGAGCTTCAGCGATCCGCTGGTTGAGCTACTGTCCGACCACCCTGAATCCCAATTTGATCTGCTAGAGACCCGTCACGCGCTGGAAGGTATCGCGGCTTATTACGCGGCACTGCGCAGCACTGATGAAGATCGCGTACGCATTCGCGAGCTGCATCAGGCCATTGAGCGGGCTCAGCAGTCGGGCGACCTTGACGCTGAATCAGACGCCGTCGTCCAGTATCAAATTGCGGTCACCGAAGCTGCCCACAACGTGGTGCTGCTTCACCTGCTACGGTGTATGGAGCCGATGCTGGCGCAAAATGTTCGCCAGAACTTTGAACTGCTGTACGCCCGCCGGGAGATGCTCCCGCTGGTCAGCAATCATCGTACAGGCATTTTCGAAGCGATTATGGCCGGCGAGCCCGAACAGGCGCGCGAAGCGTCACACCGCCACCTGGCCTTCATCGAAGAGATTTTGCTGGATCGCAGCCGTGAACAGAGCCGCCGTGAGCGCTCGTTACGCCGCCTCCAGCAGCGAAAGGAATAAGCTTTTTTCTGGCAGTCGTTTGACCAGAAAATGTAGAAATGCGCCTTTAGCGCGCGGCAACTAAACGCAGAACCTGTCTTATTGCGTTTTCCCACGAAAGCGCAATGGGACAGGTTCCAGACAAATCAACGTACTAGATAGATAAGGAATAACCCATGTCAGAACGTTTACACAATGACGTGGATCCGATCGAAACTCGCGACTGGCTACAGGCGATCGAATCGGTCATCCGTGAAGAAGGTGTTGAGCGCGCTCAGTATCTGATCGACCAACTGCTCTCTGAAGCCCGCAAAGGCGGCGTTCAGGTTGCGGCGGGTGCAGGAGCTAGCGGTTACGTCAACACTATTGCCGTTGAAGATGAACCGGAATACCCGGGCAATCTGGAGCTGGAACGTCGTATTCGTTCTGCTATCCGTTGGAACGCCATCATGACCGTGCTGCGTGCGTCTAAAAAAGACCTCGAGCTGGGCGGCCACATGGCTTCCTTCCAGTCTTCTGCGACCTTCTACGAAGTCTGCTTCAACCACTTCTTCCGTGCGCGCAACGAGCAGGATGGCGGCGACCTGGTGTACTTCCAGGGCCACATCTCTCCGGGCGTCTACGCACGTGCTTTCCTGGAAGGTCGTCTGACCGAAGAGCAGATGGACAACTTCCGTCAGGAAGTACACGGTAAAGGTCTGTCTTCTTATCCGCACCCGAAACTGATGCCAACCTTCTGGCAGTTCCCGACCGTTTCTATGGGTCTGGGTCCTATCGGTGCTATCTACCAGGCGAAATTCCTGAAATATCTGGAACACCGTGGCCTGAAAGACACTTCCAAACAAACCGTTTATGCCTTCCTGGGCGACGGCGAGATGGATGAGCCGGAATCCAAAGGTGCGATCACCATCGCGACCCGTGAAAAACTGGACAACCTGGTCTTCGTTATCAACTGTAACCTGCAGCGCCTTGACGGCCCGGTTACCGGTAATGGCAAGATCATTAACGAACTGGAAGGCATCTTCGCGGGCGCTGGCTGGAACGTTATCAAGGTTATCTGGGGCGGTCGTTGGGATGAGCTGCTGCGTAAAGATACCAGCGGTAAACTGATCCAGCTGATGAACGAAACCGTTGACGGCGACTACCAGACCTTCAAATCCAAAGACGGCGCTTACGTACGTGAGCACTTCTTCGGTAAATATCCGGAAACCGCAGCGCTGGTTGCCGACTGGACTGACGAGCAGATCTGGGCCCTGAACCGCGGTGGTCACGATCCGAAGAAAGTCTTCGCTGCACTGAAAAAAGCGCAGGAAACCAAAGGCAAAGCAACCGTAATCCTCGCCCATACCATCAAAGGTTACGGCATGGGTGACACCGCTGAAGGTAAAAACATCGCTCACCAGGTTAAGAAAATGAACATGGACGGCGTGCGCTACATCCGCGACCGTTTCAACGTTCCTGTGACCGACGAGCAGGTTGAAAAACTGTCTTACATTACCTTCCCGGAAGGTTCTGAAGAACACACCTATCTGCACGCTCAGCGTCAGAAACTGCACGGCTACCTGCCGAGCCGTCAGCCGAACTTCGATGAGAAGTTAGAGCTGCCGACGCTGGAAGATTTCGGCCCGCTGCTGGAAGAGCAGAACAAAGAGATCTCCACCACTATCGCGTTCGTCCGTGCGCTGAACGTGATGCTGAAGAACAAGTCCATCAAAGACCGCCTCGTGCCGATCATCGCCGATGAAGCGCGTACCTTTGGTATGGAAGGCCTGTTCCGTCAGATTGGTATCTACAGCCCGAACGGCCAGCAGTACACCCCGCAGGACCGTGAGCAGGTTGCCTACTACAAAGAAGACGAGAAAGGCCAGATTCTGCAGGAAGGTATCAACGAACTGGGTGCTGGCGCATCCTGGCTGGCGGCTGCGACCTCTTACAGCACCAACAACCTGCCGATGATTCCGTTCTACATCTACTACTCCATGTTCGGGTTCCAGCGTATCGGTGACCTGTGCTGGCAGGCAGGCGACCAGCAGGCTCGCGGCTTCCTGGTAGGCGGTACTTCCGGTCGTACGACGCTGAACGGTGAAGGTCTGCAGCACGAAGATGGTCACAGCCATATTCAGTCTCTGACTATCCCGAACTGTATCTCTTACGATCCATCTTACGCGTACGAAGTGGCGGTCATCATGCACGATGGTCTGGAGCGCATGTACGGTGAGAAACAAGAGAACGTTTACTACTACATCACCACGCTGAACGAAAACTACCACATGCCGGCAATGCCAGCAGGTGCCGAGGAAGGTATCCGTAAAGGTATCTACAAACTCGAAACCCTCGAAGGTAGCAAAGGTAAAGTTCAGCTGCTGGGCTCCGGTTCTATCCTGCGTCACGTACGTGAAGCAGCGCAGATCCTGGCGAAAGACTATGGCGTCGGCTCCGACGTGTACAGCGTGACCTCCTTCACTGAACTGGCACGTGATGGTCAGGATTGTGAACGCTGGAACATGCTGCACCCGCTGGAAACGCCGCGCGTTCCGTACATCGCTCAGGTAATGAACGACGCGCCGGCTGTTGCCTCTACTGACTATATGAAACTGTTTGCTGAGCAGGTTCGTACTTATGTACCGGCTGACGATTACCGCGTACTGGGTACCGACGGCTTCGGTCGCTCTGACAGCCGTGAAAACCTGCGTCACCACTTCGAAGTTGATGCTTCCTACGTGGTTGTAGCGGCACTGGGCGAACTGGCTAAACGTGGCGAAATCGATAAGAAAGTGGTTGCTGACGCAATCACCAAATTCAACATCGATGCAGAAAAAGTTAACCCGCGTCTGGCGTAAGAGGTAAAAGAACAATGGCTATCGAAATCAATGTACCGGACATCGGGGCTGATGAAGTTGAAATCACCGAGATCCTGGTCAAAGTAGGCGACAAAGTTGAAGCTGAACAGTCGCTGATCACCGTAGAAGGCGACAAAGCCTCTATGGAAGTTCCGTCTCCTCAGGCTGGTATCGTTAAAGAGATCAAAGTCTCTGTTGGCGACAAAACTGAGACCGGCAAACTGATCATGATTTTCGATTCCGCCGACGGTGCAGCAGCTGCTGCACCTGCCAAGGCAGAAGAGAAGAAAGAAGCGGCTCCGGCAGCAGCACCTGCTGCTGCAGCGGCAAAAGACGTTCACGTGCCTGATATCGGCGGCGACGAAGTTGAAGTGACCGAGATCATGGTCAAAGTCGGCGATACCGTAGCGGCTGAACAGTCTCTGATCACCGTTGAAGGTGACAAAGCGTCCATGGAAGTCCCGGCACCGTTCGCGGGCGTAGTGAAAGAGATCAAAATCAACACCGGCGACAAAGTGTCCACCGGCTCCCTGATTATGGTCTTCGAAGTGGCGGGCGCAGCGCCTGCTGCTGCACCGGCTCAGGCTGCCGCTCCGGCAGCAGCAGCGGCTCCGGCGGCTTCTGGCTCGAAAGACGTTAACGTACCGGACATCGGCGGTGACGAAGTTGAAGTGACCGAAGTGATGGTGAAAGTAGGCGATAAAATTGCCGCTGAGCAGTCACTGATCACCGTAGAAGGCGACAAAGCCTCTATGGAAGTTCCGGCACCGTTCGCAGGTACCGTGAAAGAAATCAAAATCAGCACCGGCGACAAAGTCAAAACCGGTTCTCTGATTATGGTCTTCGAAGTGGAAGGCGCAGCACCTGCTGCTCCAGCTGCCGCGGCGGCTCCAGCTCCTGCTGCTGCACCGGCTCAGGCTGCTAAACCTGCTGCCGCACCGGCTGCGAAGGCTGAAGGTAAAACCGAGTTCGCTGAGAACGACGCTTACGTTCACGCCACTCCGCTGATTCGTCGCCTGGCGCGCGAATTCGGTGTGAACCTGGCGAAAGTGAAAGGTTCTGGCCGTAAAGGTCGTATCCTGCGTGAAGACGTTCAGGCTTACGTGAAAGACGCTATCAAGCGTGCTGAAGCGGCTCCGGCTGCAGCCGCTGGCGGCGGTATCCCGGGCATGCTGCCTTGGCCGAAAGTGGACTTCAGCAAGTTTGGTGAAATCGAAGAAGTGGAACTGGGCCGTATCCAGAAAATCTCGGGTGCTAACCTGAGCCGTAACTGGGTGATGATCCCGCACGTTACTCACTTCGATAAGACCGATATCACCGATCTGGAAGCGTTCCGTAAACAGCAGAACGCCGAAGCTGAAAAACGTAAACTGGACGTGAAATTCACCCCAGTGGTCTTCATCATGAAAGCCGTTGCCGCCGCTCTGGAACAGATGCCGCGCTTCAACAGCTCTCTGTCTGAAGATGGTCAGCGCCTGACCCTGAAGAAATACATCAACATCGGTGTGGCGGTTGATACGCCAAATGGTCTGGTTGTTCCGGTCTTCAAAGACGTGAACAAGAAGAGCATTACCGAGCTGTCTCGTGAACTGACCGTGATCTCCAAGAAAGCGCGTGATGGCAAGCTGACCGCTGGCGAAATGCAGGGCGGTTGCTTCACCATCTCCAGCATCGGTGGCCTGGGTACGACCCACTTCGCGCCGATTGTTAACGCGCCGGAAGTGGCGATCCTCGGTGTCTCCAAGTCCTCTATGGAGCCAGTGTGGAACGGTAAAGAGTTTATGCCGCGTCTGATGATGCCAATTTCTCTTTCCTTCGACCACCGCGTAATCGACGGTGCGGATGGTGCGCGCTTTATCACCATCATCAACAACATGCTGTCTGACATTCGCCGTCTGGTGATGTAATAAAAAAGCCGGCCTGACGGCCGGCTTTTTTCTGGTAACCTCGGAGTGGTTAGGGGTTATCAGCAACAAAGGACAAAATCGTTTGCCGTTTGTTGTTTAAAAATTGTTAACAATTTTGTAAAATACACGCGGATAGAACGTCCCGGTGGATGATGGGCGTAATAACTATAACGTCAGACCGCCGGATACAAATGATAGAGGTCATGATGAGTACTGAAATTAAAACTCAGGTCGTGGTACTTGGGGCAGGTCCTGCGGGCTACTCTGCTGCATTCCGTTGCGCTGATTTAGGTCTGGAAACCGTAATTGTAGAACGTTACAGCACCCTCGGTGGTGTTTGTCTGAACGTTGGCTGTATCCCTTCTAAAGCACTGCTGCACGTTGCAAAAGTTATCGAAGAAGCCAAATCGCTGGCTGAACACGGTATCGTCTTCGGCGAGCCGAAAACCGATATCGACAAAATTCGTACCTGGAAAGAGAAAGTTATCACTCAGCTGACCGGTGGTCTGGCGGGTATGGCCAAAGGCCGTAAAGTGAAAGTGGTAAACGGTCTGGGTAAATTCACCGGGGCAAACACCCTGGAAGTGGAAGGCGAGAACGGTAAAACCGTCATCAACTTCGACAACGCTATCATCGCGGCGGGTTCCCGTCCGATTGAACTGCCATTCATTCCACATGAAGACCCACGCGTTTGGGACTCCACAGACGCACTGGAACTGAAAGAAGTGCCAAAACGCCTGCTGGTTATGGGCGGTGGCATCATCGGTCTGGAAATGGGTACCGTGTACCATGCGCTGGGTTCAGAGATTGACGTGGTTGAAATGTTCGACCAGGTTATCCCGGCTGCCGACAAAGACATCGTTAAAGTCTTCACCAAACGTATCAGCAAGAAATTCAACCTGATGCTGGAAACCAAAGTGACCGCCGTTGAAGCAAAAGAAGACGGTATCTACGTTTCCATGGAAGGCAAAAAAGCACCTTCAGAAGCACAGCGTTATGACGCCGTGCTGGTGGCTATCGGTCGCGTACCAAACGGTAAAAACCTCGACGCGGGCAAAGCTGGCGTAGAAGTTGACGAGCGTGGCTTCATCCACGTCGACAAACAGCTGCGTACCAACGTACCGCATATCTTTGCTATCGGCGATATCGTCGGTCAGCCGATGCTGGCGCACAAAGGTGTTCACGAAGGTCACGTTGCTGCTGAAGTTATCGCCGGCCAGAAACACTACTTCGATCCGAAAGTGATTCCATCCATTGCGTATACCGATCCAGAAGTTGCTTGGGTAGGTCTGACGGAGAAAGAAGCGAAAGAGAAAGGCATCAGCTATGAAACCGCCACCTTCCCGTGGGCTGCTTCTGGCCGTGCTATCGCTTCCGACTGCGCAGACGGTATGACCAAACTGATTTTCGACAAAGAATCTCACCGTGTTATCGGTGGTGCGATTGTCGGTACCAACGGCGGCGAGCTGCTGGGCGAAATCGGTCTGGCGATCGAAATGGGTTGTGACGCTGAAGATATCGCGCTGACCATCCACGCTCACCCGACTCTGCACGAGTCTGTTGGCCTGGCAGCAGAAATCTTTGAAGGTAGCATCACCGACCTGCCAAACCCGAAAGCGAAGAAGAAGTAATTTTCTCCGGGTGACCGGAATGAGACAAGCGGCCCAAGGGCCGCTTTTTTTATTCTGCTACCGCCTGCCAGCCGACGCTGGAGTCCGGCGAGAACTGGGTAATGGCCTGCGCTTTTTGCGCTGTCTCCGCGCCTAAGTTGGCTTCATAAACTCGGTCGGTCTTATCGACCATAAAGCTCATGACGCCCGTTTGTCCCCACTCAACCGGCCAGGCCAGCAGGGCGACTTCGCCCTTATCACCGTCGGCGATAATGCGGTAATGGTAGCCGTGATAGCCTTCACCCGGCATCGCGGGGCTGAAGTTTGGCCCCAGCGGACTCGGGTTCTCTCCCGGCTTGATGGGCCAGTAGAGGCCATCTTTTTTCCCATCGCTGCTGATAATTTTCTGCGCCCAGGCGTGGTTCAGCTGATAGTAATCTTCCTGGGCATCGACATAGGCGTGCATCGCTGCAATGGCCGAAAGCTCGTTGCGGCCAATGGCGCGGGTCAGGATCTCATCCTCACCGGCGGCGATGTTAAACGCCCAGCCGGTGTCGCCTTTTTCCATGGGGATGGGCAGCCGCCAGCCGTCGTTGCCGACGTCCAGCCAGGCGGTGCTGTTTTGCATGACAATCCGGTGGCCGAGCTGCCAGTCGCGCAGAAAGCGGGCGACGGCGTCCTGGTCTATGCCGTCGGGCGGTAAAAACTGCTGCCAGTTATCGCCAAAAAGGCGATTCAGGGCGCTGTCGTCTTTGCTGGAGACCGCTTCAACCAGCGCGCTGGCGGCTTGATCCGGGTTGGAAAACGTCTGCTGTGCCCATGCCATCAGCGGCGACATCGCCAGCGCCAGCAGCGCTATCTGTATCTGCTTTTTCATCTTGTTATCCTTTAGCGTCGACGGAACTCATGGTGCTCAGCAAGGCCACTGCTATGCTGCTCGCCGCCGAGGCCGGAAGCGCGACGGCTCTCCAGCCCGCGTAACTGCTGCGATTGCCAGGAAGGGGCCCGACTCTCATTGCCGCTGAATGCGTTGCTGTGCGTGGCATCACGACGCGCTTGCAGCGTTTGCCGCTGCGTATCGCTCAGTTGCGGATGCGATGACGGGATGCGCTGCGCGTTCCCGCGCGGTGGCGAATTCCGCGTTGCAGTGTGGCTGGCCGGGGTGTCATAGCCACGGAAATTACTGCGCTGTACGGTATGGTTAAGCTGCTGCGATGCGGCGCGACGTTGGGCATCTCGAGCGCCGGTGGCGTCCGGTACGTTGCTGCTGCTATGAGTACGCTGATTGAGCTGCTGTATCGCCGCCTGACGCTGCGTATCGCGATCGGGTGCCGCGTGCTGGGTGGCGCTGAGGCCGCCGGCAACGTTGGTCTGATGGAACTGATTGGCTACCGTATTATTCGGATAAGGTGTATTACCGCGGTAGGCCGGATTATGCTGCCAGTTGCGGGTTTCACCGCTCAGGTTGTTTCCCGTTATTTTATTGAAATTATTTACATTAATATTAATGTTATCGCCATTATGTTGGTAGCCGCCGTGATCGTAATGATCGTCATCGCGGTGGCGATCGTCATCATCCCAGTCAATATTGCTGAAAATCGCGTAGGTGGTTGCCACGCCAAGGCTGTAACCAAAACCGCGCACAAAGCTGTCGGCAAACTGCTCCCCCGGGGGCGGTGGCAGATACACCGGTGGGGCGGCGGTATAAGGCCAACTGCTGCCGTAAACCACCGTCGGGTTATAGTTTGGCACGTACACGACCTGCGGATTGGCTGGCTCAATCTTAATCACCGTTGGCGCGCTGCTGGCGGCGTGCGTCGTTCCCGAGGCTGAAGGGGTTGGACGTTTACTGGCGGTCACCGTTTGCTGCGGCGTCGACTTCAGCGAACCGGTTTGCTGTGCCATCTGGCGGAGCTGTTGCACCGCATCTATCACATCCTGCGGTTGCGCCAGGAAAGCGTTACCGAGGTTGGTGACCCACTGGGGATCTTCACCCATCATGCCCGTCAGCTGCGGGAAGGCGACCAGCGACTTGACGCTCACGTCCCAGGGTTGCCCGGAAACGGCTTTTACCGCAGCATCGCCCTGCTGGCCGGGATGATCTTTTGACCATTGTACCGCCTGGGACACGCTGTCAGGGTAGGTGGCGGCCATCAGCACCTGTGAGAGCAGCGGGTCAGGGTAGAGCGCGATGGGCGCTACCCACTGGGTGATTTGCGCGGCGGTGTAGGTGGGTGCCGTAGTGGCCGGCGATGCCGTAGCAACGACCGGTGCAGGTGTGGCTTCCGGCGCGGCGGGCTCGCGGCTTTTGACATACAGCGTACCGGCGGCCGCCAGCAGCCCGGCGCTGCACACCAGCGCAATATAGTGGGGCTTAAAAGGCAAGTTCATGGTGAGTCTCCAGGGAACGACGCAGTCCGGGTGAGGGAGCGAATATGCCGCGAGTATAATGAGACTGCTGTTTGTTTTTTGATTAAAGTAGGGATTTCTGCCAATGCGGGGAAATTGTGACAGGAGCTTACACCTGTGCACATTTATGGCCTGAAGTGGTTGTCACGTATAAGTAATATTTTAATAACAAAATATCTAACACGGCTGCTAACAGATGGTTTTTTCCCATTCAAATGCGTGATTTTCTGCTCTCTTATATCAACATTAACGATTCAGCAAATATTTAATGTTGCTTTTTTGTAAACGGATTAACAGTCCCCGGAAATCCTGCTATGCTGGCCCTCGCGGTACCGGGCTTTTACCCTACAAACTGCTGTCTCACAGGAGCGTGAAGAGATCGCCGACCGCATATGACAATGAGAGCGAGGAGATACCGTCGTGCTAAAAGAATACCGTGAGCACGTAGCTGAGCGTGCAGCCATTGGGATTGTTGCCAAACCCTTAGATGCAACCCAAATGGCCGGGCTGGTTGAGCTGCTGAAGAACCCGCCTGCTGGCGAAGAAGAATTCCTGTTAGACCTGTTAATTAATCGCGTGCCGCCGGGCGTTGACGAAGCCGCCTACGTAAAAGCGGGTTTCCTCGCCGCCGTTGCGAAAGGCGAAGCCACTTCCCCGCTGGTTACCCCAGAAAAAGCCATCGAACTGCTCGGCACCATGCAGGGCGGCTACAACATTCACCCGCTGATTGATGCGCTTGACGATGCTAAGCTGGCCCCGATTGCCGCTAAAGCGCTGTCGCACACGCTGCTGATGTTCGACAACTTCTATGACGTTGAAGAAAAAGCCAAAGCGGGCAACGTCTATGCTAAACAGGTTATTCAGTCCTGGGCCGATGCCGAGTGGTTCCTGAACCGCCCAGCGCTGGCTGAAAAAATCACCGTGACCGTCTTTAAAGTGACGGGTGAAACCAACACCGATGATCTGTCTCCGGCACCTGACGCATGGTCTCGTCCGGATATCCCACTGCACGCGCTGGCGATGCTGAAAAACGCCCGCGAAGGCATTAACCCGGATCAGCCGGGCGCAGTGGGGCCGATCAAACAGATCGAAGAGTTGCAGAAGAAGGGTTTCCCGCTGGCGTATGTGGGTGACGTTGTCGGTACCGGTTCTTCACGTAAATCCGCCACCAACTCCGTGCTGTGGTTCATGGGCGACGACATTCCGCACGTGCCGAACAAGCGCGGCGGCGGCCTGTGCCTCGGTGGCAAAATTGCACCTATCTTCTTCAACACCATGGAAGATGCGGGCGCGCTGCCAATTGAAGTCGACGTTTCCAACCTGAACATGGGCGATGTCATTGACGTTTACCCGTTTAAAGGCGAAGTGCGTAACCACGAAACCGGCGAACTGCTGGCAAGCTTTGAGCTGAAAACTGACGTGCTGATCGATGAAGTACGTGCCGGTGGCCGTATCCCGCTGATCATCGGCCGTGGCCTGACCACCAAAGCGCGCGAAGCGCTGGGTCTGCCGCACAGCGACGTCTTCCGTCAGGCGAAAGACGTGGCAGAAAGCAGCCGTGGTTTCTCTCTGGCACAGAAAATGGTTGGTCGCGCCTGTGGCGTGAAAGGTATTCGTCCGGGCGCGTACTGCGAACCGAAGATGACCTCCGTAGGTTCTCAGGATACCACCGGCCCAATGACTCGCGACGAACTGAAAGACCTGGCGTGCCTGGGCTTCTCTTCTGACCTGGTGATGCAGTCCTTCTGTCACACTGCCGCCTATCCTAAGCCGGTTGACGTGACCACGCACCACACGCTGCCTGACTTCATCATGAACCGTGGCGGTGTCTCGCTGCGTCCGGGCGACGGCGTTATCCACTCCTGGCTGAACCGTATGCTGCTGCCAGATACCGTGGGTACCGGCGGTGACTCCCATACCCGTTTCCCAATCGGTATCTCCTTCCCGGCGGGCTCTGGCCTGGTCGCGTTTGCTGCGGCCACCGGCGTCATGCCGCTGGATATGCCGGAATCCGTGCTGGTACGCTTCAAAGGCAAAATGCAGCCGGGTATCACACTGCGTGACCTGGTTCATGCGATCCCGCTGTATGCGATTCGCCAGGGCCTGCTGACCGTTGAGAAGAAAGGTAAGAAAAACATCTTCTCTGGCCGCATCCTGGAAATCGAAGGTCTGCCGGATCTGAAAGTGGAGCAGGCGTTCGAGCTGACCGATGCTTCCGCAGAGCGTTCCGCTGCGGGCTGTACCATCAAGCTGAACAAAGAGCCAATCGTTGAGTACCTGACCTCCAACATCGTGCTGCTGAAGTGGATGATCGCGGAAGGCTACGGCGACCGTCGTACGCTGGAACGTCGTGTACAGGGCATGGAAAAATGGCTGGCGAACCCTGAACTGCTGGAAGCTGACGCGGATGCAGAATACGCAGCGGTGATCGACATCGATCTGGCTGACATTAAAGAGCCGATCCTGTGCGCGCCAAACGATCCGGACGACGCGCGTCTGCTGTCTGACGTGCAGGGCGAGAAGATTGACGAAGTGTTCATCGGCTCCTGCATGACCAACATCGGCCACTTCCGTGCTGCCGGTAAGCTGCTGGATAACCACAAAGGCCAGCTGCCGACCCGCCTGTGGGTGGCTCCGCCAACCCGTATGGACGCAGCTCAGCTGACCGAAGAAGGTTACTACAGCGTGTTTGGTAAGAGCGGTGCGCGTATCGAGATCCCTGGCTGCTCCCTGTGTATGGGTAACCAGGCGCGCGTGGCGGACAACTCAACCGTGGTGTCGACCTCTACCCGTAACTTCCCGAACCGTTTAGGGACCGGGGCGAACGTCTACCTGGCTTCTGCGGAGCTGGCGGCGGTCGCGGCGCTGATCGGCAAACTGCCGACGCCGGAAGAGTACCAGACCTATGTCGCGCAGGTAGATAAGACGGCGGTGGATACCTACCGTTATCTGAACTTCGACCAGCTGTCTCAGTACACCGAGAAAGCCGATGGCGTGATTTTCCAGACCGCGGTATAACCGCGCTAGCGTAATATTAAGGCGAGGGCTTCGGCACTCGCCTTTTTTTATCCGCGCGTGTATCGCCATACCGCCCTGAATATCGCTGACTGCTTTTTACGCTCCCCTCAACATTTCTTGACCGTGCGGCAGGCCAATTTCCTTCATAATTTCAATTCGCTTCTTGTCCGAAGGAGAGTTTGCCATGTCCGATATTACCCTTTCTCAACTGGTCAGGCCGCGCCCGCAGCTGACGCTATTTGCCGCGCGTCAGATGGTTAAACACGCTCTCGTCACGGCTGTAAAGCAGCAGCAGTCGGTCAGCGTGGCGGTGGTGGATATTCACGGCGGGCTGATCGCCTTCGCGCGCGATGATAACGCATCGGGCGTGACCATTAATGCCACTATCGAACAAGCCCGCGCGGCGGTACAGCTCGGCTCGCCTTCCCGCGTGTTGGCATCAGGCTGCCATCGCGATCGGCCTCATTTCCCGCCGACGCCGGACGTCTCGTCGCTTCAGGGCGGCGTCGCGGTGGTGATTGACGGGCAGAGCGTGGGGGCGGTTGGCGTCAGCGGCGCCCGCGATGGCGATACCGAGCTGGCTACCTCGGCGGCGATGCTCTTTTCCTGAAGCGCGCAACGGCGGTGAAATAATGCCCGAACGCTGATGATAATGCGCTCAAGCAGACGGTGAGCGCATTTTTATTTGCATCACCTCTAGCTCGCGTGCTTTTTTTCTGGCCCGCTGCTGCGATAATTACAGATAGGTACAATGCAGCGGTGACGCATTGCCTTTGTAGAGGAACAGATCATGGATTACGAATTTCTGCGCGACGTTACCGGAGGGGTAAAAGTACGTATGTCGATGGGCCACGAGGTGGTCGGTCACTGGTTCAATGAAGAGGTGAAAGATAACCTCTCGCTACTGGATGAAGTCGAACAGGCTGCACGCACCGTAAAAGGCAGTGAACGTTCCTGGCAGCGCGCCGGGCATGAATATACGTTATGGATGGACGGCGAAGAAGTGATGGTTCGCGCGAACCAGCTGGAGTTTTCCGGCGACGAAATGGAAGAGGGGATGAGCTACTACGACGAAGAGAGCCTCTCGCTTTGCGGCGTAGAAGATTTCCTGCAGGTTGTTGCGGCGTACCGCGAGTTTGTACAACAGCGTTAATTCGCGTTTACGGCGTGCCGGGTGGCGCTGCGCTTACCCGGCACACTGCCAAACATAGGCCCGATAAGCGTAGCGCCATCGGGCTCTGAGCCTTACTTCACGTAGGCCAGCAGGCTCAGCGAATCACGCGCCAGCGCTTTGCATTTTTTGGCCGTTGGGATGCCGATACCGCTGAGATCGCGGTAGCTGTCTTCGCCCAGCGCCTTCATATTGAAGGTGTCATAATTGCTGAGATCCCACTGGTTCTGCTGGGCAAAGAACACCAGCGCGCGACGAATTTGCGTGTTAGGCAGGTTTTGGTAGCCACAGTCATTTTTCAGGAACACAAATACCGCCGTTAAATCGGCCATATCTTCCGCTTCAGACTCGCTTAAAGCATAACTCGAGCTGGACATCGCCAGCAGCGATCCAAGCAGCACCGTTCGGAAAAACGTCTTCATTTCTTCTACCTTACATCGTCGATATTCAACGTTAACATACTTATCCATGCGACGGGGAGCATTATTGATAGCTTTCCGCTTGACCTTCCCGTAGGGGGAAGGCTTAAGCTCAAATAATCAGCAAAAGTCGAAAAGGATGTACCGATGCATCGTCGTGATTTTCTCAAATTCAGCGCCGCCGTCGGCGTTGTCAGCGCCCTGCCGCTGTGGAGCCGAGCGGTGTTTGCCGCCGAACGCCCAACGCTTGCGATCCCTCCGCTGTTAACCGCCGACGCCAATAACCAGATCCTGCTGACCGTGCAGGCGGGGAAGACGCAGTTTGCCGGAAAAGCGGCGACCACCTGGGGCTATAACGGCAACCTGCTAGGGCCGGCCCTTCGCCTGCAACAGTGGAAACCGGTGACGGTAAACGTGCAGAACAACTTGCCCGAGGAGACCACCGTGCACTGGCATGGGCTGGAGGTGCCGGGCGACGTCGACGGCGGTCCTCAGGGGATTATTCCACCCGGCGGTAGCCGCACGGTGAGCTTTACGCCCACCCAGCGCGCGGCGACCTGCTGGTTCCACCCGCACCAGCATGGAAAAACCGGGCATCAGGTGGCGATGGGGCTGGCCGGGCTGGTGCTGATTGACGATGAAGATAGCCAGAAGCTGATGCTGCCAAAGCAGTGGGGCATTGATGATGTGCCGGTGATTATGCAGGACAAAAAATTTACTGCGGCCGGTGAGATAGACTATCAGCTCGACGTGATGAGCGCTGCGGTTGGCTGGTTTGGCGATACGCTGCTGACCAACGGCGCGCCTTTCCCACAGCATGCGCCGCCGCGCGGCTGGCTGCGTTTGCGTTTGCTGAACGGTTGTAACGCCCGCTCGTTGACGCTGGCCGCCAGCGATAAACGCCCGCTATACGTGGTGGCCAGCGACGGCGGCCTGCTGGCCGAGCCGGTTAAGGTCAGCGAACTGCCGCTGTTGATGGGTGAGCGCTTTGAGGTGCTGGTCGACGTGCGCGACGGTAAACCGTTCGACCTGCTGACGTTACCGGTGACCCAGATGGGCATGGCGGTTGCGCCGTTCGATAAGGCAATGCCGGTGCTGCATATTCAGCCCATTGGTATTCCCGGCTCCGGTACGCTGCCGGATACGCTGGCTACGATGCCAGCGCTGCCGTCGCTGGAGGGTCTCACCGAGCGTAAGCTTCAGCTCTCCATGGACCCGATGCTCGATATGATGGGGATGCAGGCGCTGATGCAGAAGTACGGCAATCAGGCGATGAGTGGGATGGATCACGGCAGTATGATGGATCATGGCGGGATGAAGATGGACCACGGCAATATGGGCCACATGCAGCACGGTGGCGGCAAGTTCGATTTCCACAATGCCAATAAGATCAATGGTAAAGCCTTCGATATGAACCAGCCGATGTTTGCGGCGGAAAAGGGGAAATTTGAGCGCTGGGTGATTTCCGGCGAGGGCGACATGATGCTGCATCCGTTCCATATTCACGGTACCCAGTTCCGTATTCTGCGAGAAAACGGCCAGTCACCGGCGGCGCACCGAACGGGCTGGAAAGATACGGTACGAGTAGAAGGCGGCGTCAGCGAAGTGCTGGTGAAATTCGACCACGAGGCGACAAAAGAGCAGGCGTATATGGCGCACTGCCACCTGCTGGAGCATGAAGACACGGGGATGATGCTCGGGTTTACCACCGCATAATCTCTGTTAAACGTTATGGATTCGGACCGGGCGCTTTTCTGAAAAAGCGTCCGTTATTCATCTCGTTGCGTGGCAGAAGAATATACTTGAGGCGCAATTTTGCGTGGACTTCAAGTATGAGGTAAAAATGGATTTTTTTCGTAAAGTAACCGTCGCCTGCCTGGCGTTATTCGTGACGTTTTCCGCCACTGCGGGGATGATGCTTGAGCGTAAAGCGGTACCCGAGTTAAAACTGAGCATTGAAATTCCTACCAGCATGTCGCCAATGTCAGAAGAGATGGCGAAGGTAAAATACCCGTCGGAAAACCGTCCGCAGGTTATTTATGGTGATGAAAAAGGCAAAGCGTCTTTGGGGATCACAGCCGGGCGTAATCCGTTACCGGCGGATAAAATCGATGAATTCAAAGATGTGATGCTCAAGATGATGGAAACGCTGAAGCCGAAAGCAGAAGCGGTAACGGTTGATGGGCACAAGGCCTGGATCCTGACTTTTAGCGTTCAGGCGCCGGACAGTGAAATTCTCAACCTGATGCTGATTACGTCTCAGGATGGTAAGGCGGTACAGGTCGCATTTAACATGACCCAGGATTTGGTCGAGCAGTATCAAAGCGCGGCCAAAGCGTCGCTGCTGTCGCTGAAATTCGATAAATAACGCGCTTACCAATTGAAAAGCCACCATACCGTTGGGCATGGTGGCTTTTTTTTGGGGCAAGAAATGCAGGATGGCGCTAGCGCTTATCCGGGCTACAAAGCGATGGCATGCGGTATATCACGTCGCCACGTTGTAAGCCGGATGAGGCGGAAGCCACCATCCGGCACATCGACTCACTTCGCGTTACTTCACGTCATCCGGCAGCGCATAGGCCACGATATAGTCGCCCATTTTCGTACCAAACGAACCGTGACCGCCTGCGGAGATCACCACGTACTGTTTGCCATCCACTTCATAGGTCATTGGCGTTGCCTGACCGCCTGCTGGCAAACGTCCCTGCCACAGTTTTTCACCGTTGCTCATGTTATAAGCGCGCAGATAGTTATCGGCGGTCGCTGCGATAAACAGCACGTTACCCGCGGTGGAGATCGGGCCGCCCAGCATCGGCATACCCATATTGAACGGCAGCGGAACCGGCAGCGGGAACGGCAGGCTATCCTGCGGCGTACCTAAACGTTTTTTCCACACCACTTCGTTGGTTTTCAGATCCAGCGCTGAGATATAACCCCAGGCAGGTTGTTTACACGGCAGGCCAAACGGCGACAGGAACGCGTTCAGGGTCACGCCAAACGGCACGCCGTACTGCGGCTGAATACCGGACTCAGTACCGCTGGATTTCGCATCTTTCGGCGGTTCCATCGGGTTACCCGGGCCGCGTGGAATCAGCTTCGAGACAAACGGCAGCGCCATTGGGTTGGCGATGGCCACCTGGCGATTCGGGTCGACGGAGATACCGCCCCATTCGAACATCCCCAGGTTACCCGGGAACACCAGCGTACCCTGCTCAGACGGCGGGGTGAAGATGCCTTCATAGCGCAGCTGATGGAACATCACGCGGCACACCAGCTGGTCGAACATGGTGGCGCCCCACATGTCCGCGCCGGTCAGATCTTTCTTCGGACGGAAGCTCAGATCGGAGAACGGTTGGGTTTTGCTGACGTAGTCGCCTTTGGCTGCGCCCTGAGGAACCGGTTTTTCCGGTGCTGGCACAACCAACTCGCCGTTACGGCGATCCAGTACGAAGATGTTACCGGTTTTCGCCGGCGCATAGATAACCGGCACCGTTTTACCGTCTACGGTAATATCCGCCAGCGTCGGCTGGGACGGCATATCCATATCCCACAGATCGTGGTGAACGGTCTGGTAGCTCCAGGCAAGCTTACCGGTGGTGGCATTGAGCGCCACAATCGAGCTCGCATAGCGTTCCTGCTCTGGCGTACGGTTGCCGCCCCAGATGTCAGGCGTGGTCACGCCCATCGGCAGATACACCAGATCCAGCTTCGCGTCGTAGGCCGCCGGGGCCCAGGAGTTCGGCGAGTTAAAGGTGTAGTGCTGTCCTGGCTGCGGCAGCGCGTTCGGATCTTTCGCACCCGGGTCAAAGGCCCACAGCAGCTCGCCGCTGTTGACGTCAAAACCACGAATGACGCCAGACGGCTCACGGGTAGAGAAGTTATCGGTTACCGCACCGGCAATCACAATCACTTTATCGGTGATAATCGGCGGTGAAGTCGGTTCGTACATCCCCGGCGTAGTGACCGGCATGTCGGTTTGCAGGTTCAGAATGCCTTTGTTGGCAAAGGATTCGCACAGCTTACCGGTGTCGGCGTTGAGGGCAAAAATACGCCCGTCGTTAACCGGAAGAATGATACGACGCGGGCAGTCGGATACCACGTCAGGCGAGGCGTTCGCCGCCGTCGCTTCGTGATAAGACACGCCGCGGCAGGTCACGTGCTGGAAGCTTGGGTCGGTGCCCAGCTGCGGGTCGAAGTGCCACTTCTCTTTACCGGTGGCCGCATCCAGTGCGAACAGGCGCTGGTGGGCAGTACACAGGTACAGCATGTTGCCGATTTTGATCGGCGTCACCTCGTTAGTAATTTCACCCGGATCGTTCGGCTGCTTCAGATCGCCGGTGCGGAACACCCAGGCTTCTTTCAGATTATGCACGTTGTCGGCGTTAATCTGCTTGAGCGGCGAGAAGCGCTGGCCTTCCTGATTACGGCCATAAGCTGGCCAGTCCTGGTCGGCGACCTGAGAGATAGGTTCAGCAGGCGTGGCGTCGGCGTTCAGGGTGCCGTTCACTTCCTGCGGATCGTTAAACCCGGCCCAGGTCAGAATACCGGCGCTGATCAGCAGCGCCACCACCAGCGCGCCCACCGCGCCGCTGGACGGCACGGGCAGGCGACGCCAGACGAATGGCAGAATCAGCCATACGCCGAAGATCACCAGCACGTCGCTGCGTGGCGTGAGCGCCCAGAAGTCAAAGCCGACTTCCCATACGCCCCAGATCAGCGTTGCCAGCAGCAGCGCGGCGTACAGCCATAGCGCTGAGCGTTTGCCGCGCCACAGCAATACGGTGACGGCCAGCATGACCAGCCCAGCGATGGGGTAGTACCAGGAGCCGCCAATCGCGACCAGCCAGACGCCGCCTATCAGAAGATACAGGCTACAAAATGCCGCGAAGAGGGCGGTGAGCCTCGCGAGCAGCCGGGGTTGTTGATAGTTTGTTTCAGCCATAGAAAGGTGTCCGTTTGTTTGTTAATTATTGCTTTCATTTGATTATAGGATTTAACAAGTGTGATCGAAATCACAAAATGAGCTTTATTATCCAATTAACCGCCTGAATCGTTTTGCTGGTATACTTTCCCGCTTGCTGATCAACCTCGCGGCTCTGGTTAACAGGTTGAGTGATTTACATTTAAAATCATGTGGTTAGTTAAATGAAACATACTGTTGAAGTGATGATCCCGGAAGCGGAGATCAAAGCGCGTATCGCCGAACTGGGTCGTCAGATTAACGAACGCTATAAAGATAGCGGCAGCGAAATGGTACTGGTGGGTTTGCTGCGCGGTTCATTCATGTTCATGGCCGATCTCTGCCGTGAAGTGCAGGTACCGCACGAAGTCGATTTCATGACGGCATCCAGCTATGGCAGCGGTATGTCTACCACCCGCGACGTGAAGATCCTCAAAGACCTGGATGAAGACATCCGTGGGAAAGACGTGCTGATCGTCGAAGACATTATCGATTCAGGCAATACGCTGTCGAAAGTGCGCGAGATTCTGAGCCTGCGTGAGCCGAAGTCGCTGGCTATCTGCACGCTGCTGGACAAACCGTCCCGCCGTGAAGTGGACGTGCCGGTTGAGTTTGTGGGCTTCGCCATTCCTGACGAATTCGTGGTGGGCTACGGTATCGACTACGCCCAGCGCTATCGTCATCTGCCGTATGTTGGCAAAGTGGTGATGTTAGACGAGTAATCTGCGGGAGCGCCTGATGGCGCTTCGCTTATCAGGCCTACAACCTGCGACGTAGGCCGGGTAAGGCGCAGCCGCCACCCGGCAATACCAACGGCGCAGGTCGGTAGGCCGGGTAAGGCACTGCCGTCACCCGCCCATCCCTGCACTACTTATGATTGATGTGCTTTAACTTGAGGTTGGAAATCCCGTGGCGGTAACGCTGCTCCAGGGTTTCACGGCTGACTGCCGTAACGTCGAGATCGCGCAGCAGGCCGTCATGAATACCATAGGCCCAGCCGTGAATCATCACCTTCTGGCCGCGTTTCCACGCCGATTGCATAATTGTCGAATGGCCCAGGTTGTACACCTGCTCCATCACATTTAGCTCGCATAATGTGTCCATGCGACGCTCCGGCGGCATCTCGCCAAGCAATGAGCTATGTTTGAACCAGATATCGCGAATGTGCAGCAGCCAGTTATCGATTAAGCCCAGCTCCGGGTTTTCAACCGCCGCCTGTACGCCGCCGCAGCCATAGTGGCCGCAGATAATAATGTGTTCAACTTCCAGCACATCAACGGCATACTGCACCACAGAAAGGCAGTTAAGGTCGGTGTGAATAACAAGGTTGGCTACGTTACGGTGAACAAACAATTCGCCAGGCTCAAGCCCGGTTAAACGTTCAGCAGGGACGCGGCTGTCGGAACACCCTATCCATAAAAAGCGGGGTTTTTGCGCTTGCGATAGCGTCGCAAAAAATCCGGGATCCTCTTCTCTCAGCATTTTTGACCATAGTGCGTTGTTGCTGATGAGTGTATCTATGTCTTTCATGGAGGCTTGTAACCAATTGAAGTGCGTTGGGCTAATATAGGGCAACTCCTGATTTATTAAAACTAAATACTCGTCGTACTTCGATTTACAGCGGCGTTGGCTTTCCTCGCTCACCCCAGTCACGTACTGGTGTACGTTCCTGAGGATTCGCTGCGTCGCCGCCTTGCTGTAACTAGAATGACTTAGAGTAAATATCAAGTATCAGAATGTAAGGTAAGCGACAATCTATGACCATTGCACTGGAATTAGAGCAACTGACAAAGACCTATCCGGGCGGCGTTCAGGCGCTGCGTGGGATCGATCTGAAAGTTGAGGCCGGCGATTTTTACGCGCTTCTGGGGCCGAACGGCGCGGGTAAATCCACCACCATCGGCATCATCAGCTCGTTGGTGAATAAAACCTCCGGGCGGGTGAGCGTATTTGGCTACGACCTGCAAAAGGACGTGGTTAACGCTAAGCGCCAGCTCGGGCTGGTGCCGCAGGAGTTCAACTTCAACCCGTTTGAAACCGTGCAGCAAATTGTGGTGAACCAGGCGGGTTACTACGGTGTTGAACACAAAGAAGCGGTGCTCCGCAGCGAAAAATACCTCAAGCAGCTCGATCTGTGGGAAAAACGCAACGAACGTGCGCGGATGCTCTCCGGCGGTATGAAGCGCCGCCTGATGATTGCCCGCGCGCTGATGCATGAGCCCAAGCTGCTGATTCTCGATGAGCCGACCGCTGGTGTGGATATCGAACTGCGTCGTTCGATGTGGGGCTTCCTGAAAGATCTTAACGACAAAGGCACCACCATTATCCTCACCACCCACTATCTGGAAGAGGCAGAAATGCTGTGCCGTAATATCGGCATCATCCAGCGCGGTGAGCTGGTGGAGAACACCTCGATGAAGGCGCTGCTGTCTAAGCTGAAATCGGAAACCTTTATTCTTGACCTGGCGCCAAAAAGCCCGCTGCCGCAGCTTGAGGGCTACCGGTATAACCTGGTCGATACCTCAACGCTGGAAGTGGAAGTGCTGCGCGAGCAGGGGATTAACAGCGTCTTCAGCCAACTGAGTGCCCAGGGCATCCAGGTGCTGAGTATGCGTAACAAAGCGAACCGTCTGGAAGAACTGTTTGTTTCGCTGGTTCATGAAAAACAAGGAGATCGCGCATGATGCAGCTTTACTGGATCGCGCTGAAAAGCATCTGGGCGAAAGAGATCCATCGCTTTATGCGTATCTGGGTACAGACGCTGGTGCCGCCGGTCATCACCATGACGCTGTACTTTATTATCTTTGGTAATCTGATTGGTTCACGTATTGGCGAGATGCACGGCTTTAGCTATATGCAGTTTATCGTGCCGGGGCTGATCATGATGGCGGTTATCACCAACGCCTATGCCAACGTGGCCTCGTCATTCTTCAGCGCCAAGTTTCAGCGTAACATTGAAGAGCTGCTGGTTGCGCCGGTGCCAACGCACGTGATTATCGCGGGCTTTGTCGGCGGCGGCGTAGCGCGCGGTCTGTGCGTGGGGATTCTGGTCACCGCCGTGTCGCTGTTCTTCGTCCCGTTCCAGGTGCATTCGTGGGTATTTGTTGCCCTGACGCTGGTGCTGACGGCGATTCTGTTCTCGCTGGCGGGCCTGCTGAACGCCGTGTTTGCGAAAACCTTCGATGACATCAGCCTGATCCCGACCTTTGTGCTGACGCCGCTGACCTACCTCGGTGGGGTGTTCTATTCGCTGACGCTGCTGCCGCCGTTCTGGCAGGGGCTGTCGCACCTGAACCCCATCGTCTATATGATCAGCGGGTTCCGCTACGGTTTCCTCGGCATTAACGATGTGCCGCTGGTCACTACCTTCGGCGTGCTGGTGGTGTTTATCCTCGCCTTCTACCTGCTGTGCTGGTATCTCATCCAGCGCGGGCGCGGTCTGCGCAGCTGATTTGTTTGATTTCCCGGCAGGTGATACCTGCCGGGACGCGTTCTTTGACAGTCATCACCCCCCTTTATCTATCACTCCGCTAAACTACTTGCCTGCTAAGGAGGCAAGCTATGTTAGGTTGGGTGATATCCTGCCACGACGATCGCGCACAGGAACTGCTGGATCGTCTGGAAAAAAAATTCGGGCCGCTGCCGCAGTGCCGGGCGGTAAACTACTGGCGTGGGCTCAGCGCCAATATGCTAAGCCGCATGATGTGCGATGCGCTGCATCAAACCGACTCCGGCGACGGCGTCATTTTTCTGACCGATAACGCCGGCGCGGCGCCTTATCGCGTGGCCTCGCTGATGAGTCATAAGCACAGCGGCTGCGAGGTGATTGCCGGTGTTCACTACTCATCGATTGAGTCGATGATTCCCCTGCGGGAATCCCTCAGCAGCGGCGACTTTCGCGATCGCATCGTTGCCCAAGGGTCGCCCGGCGTCACCAGCCTGTGGCATCAGCAGCAAAAAAATCCGCCCTTTGTGCTGCTCCACGATTTGTATAAGCCGTAAACATTGGTATTGATGTCGCTTTTGTTACAATAATGAAGTCGGTTCCCGCTTCGGTTATTGCTCATGGCTATACGTGCTGTTGTTTTTGTTCTGCTGTTCCTCGCCGGCGGCGTTAGCGCCGCATTACCCGTGCGCTATATGCAAACCACCGAGGATGCGGCGATCTGGGCGCGCATCGGTAATAAAACCATGACCGTTGGCAACCTGCGCGCCGGGCAAATTATTGCCGTTGAACCCGACGTCGAAGATTACGACACCTTCAGCTTTGGCTTCGGCAAGGGGTTTATCGATAAAGGCCATCTTGAACCGGTGCAGGGTCGTCAGCGGGTAGAGGATGGCTTAGGCGATCTGAATAAGCCGCTCAGCAACCAGAATCTGATCACCTGGAAAGATACGCCGGTGTACAACGCGCCGGACGCGGGCAGCGCGCCGTTTGGGACGCTGGCGGATAACCTGCGCTACCCGATTCTTAACAAGCTAAAAGACCGGCTGAATCAGACCTGGTATCAGATTCGTATCGGCGGGCGGTTGGCTTACATCAGCGCGCTGGACGCTCAGCCGGATAACGGCATTCCGGTGATCACTTACCACCATATCCTGCGTGACGAAGAAAACACCCGCTTCCGCCATACCTCTACCACCACGTCGGTGCGGGCATTCAGTAACCAGATGACCTGGCTGCGCGATATGGGCTACACCACGCTGACGCTCTATCAACTGGAAGATTATCTCCACAACCGCGCTAATCTGCCGGCGCGCGCGGTGGCGATTACTTTTGATGACGGTCTGAAGTCGGTCAGCCGCTATGCCTACCCGGTGCTCAAGCAGTACGGCTTTAAGGCGACGGCGTTTATTATCTCGTCGCGCATCAAGCGTCACCCGCAGAAGTGGGCGCCGAAATCGCTGCAGTTTATGAGCGTGTCCGAGCTGGAAGAAATTAAAGATGTCTTTGATTTTCAGTCACACACCCACTTCCTGCATCGCGTGGATGGCTATCGACGTCCGATTCTGCTGAGCCGAAGCTATCACAATATTCTTTTTGATTTCGAGCGTTCCCGACGGGCGCTCGCGCAGTTTAATCCGCACGTACTGTATCTTTCCTACCCGTTCGGCGGCTATAACGCCACGGCGGTGAAAGCCGCAAGCGACGCCGGTTTTCATTTGGCAGTGACGACGGTGAAAGGCAAGGTGAAACCGGGTGACAACCCAATGCTGCTCAAAAGACTGTATATATTGCGCACGGATTCGCTGGAGACGATGTCGCGGCTTATCAGCAATCAGCCGCAGGGATAAGCTGGCGCTCCGCGGGCGCGGAACGCCAGAGAGGATCAGGCAACCTGAACCGGAATCGCTTTGGCGGTACGTTTCATTTCGTTGTCGCCTTCAAAGTAGGCGACGTTCGGACGCCAGGTGCGTGCTTCTTCGTCAGACATGGTGACAAAGCTAGCGATAATCACAATATCGCCCACGTCGGCGTTATGCGCTGCCGCGCCGTTAACAGAGATGATTTTAGAGCCGCGCTCCGCCGCAATGGCGTAGGTGGAAAAACGTTTACCGTTGTTCACGTTCCAGATATCAATGGCTTCGTTTTCCAGGATACCGGCAGCGTCAAGGAAGTCCTGGTCGATGGCGCAGGAGCCTTCGTAGTGCAGGTCGGCATGCGTCACTTTCACGCGGTGGAGTTTGCCCTGCAGCATAGTGCGAATCATAGCGTCTACCTTTAATTCTTAGCGGAAACAAAGCAGTTCACGACTGCCTTGAGGAATTTCGCAGGCAGTATTGCCCGATTTTTGTTGAGTGTCTACACATCTGGTGTTGTTTCTTCATACAGTTTGCGTAATGCCTGGCAGAAAGTTTTACAACCGTTGTAACGCGTTGTTTTTTTCCTCTGCCCGCCTCGTAAAAGCCTAAATACGGCGCTGACCCCGAGTATTGGCGTGCGGATACTGGCCTTCAGGATGACTGGACAGGTCAGGATGATGGAACCTTCTACCAACGCACCGCACGATGCGGTATTCAAACAATTTTTGATGCACCCGGAAACGGCGCGTGATTTTCTGGATATTCACCTGCCCGCAGAGCTACGTGAGATTTGCGACCTGAGCACGCTTCAGCTCGAGTCGGGAACCTTTATCGAAGACGATCTGAGAGCACAATACAGCGATGTTCTGTATTCGCTGCAAATGCAGGGGAACGACGGCTACCTTCATGTTCTCATTGAACACCAAAGTTCTCCGGATAAAAAAATGGCCTTTCGTATGATCCGTTACGCGATTGCCGCTATGCATCGCCACCTTGAAGCCGGGAACGAGCAGCTTCCTCTGGTGATCCCCATTTTGTTTTATCAGGGGAAAGTGAGTCCTTACCCGTTTTCCCTGTGCTGGCTGGATATGTTTGCCTCATCGACGCTGGCCGGAAGGCTATACAGTCAGCCTTTCCCGCTGGTCGACATCACCGTTATTCCCGATGATGACATCATGCAACACCGGCGAGTCGCGATACTTGAGCTGTTGCAAAAGCACATTCGGCAGCGAGATTTAATGGGGTTACTGGAGCCGCTGGTAACGCTTTTGCACGCGGAGTACACTACCGATAGCCAGCTAGTCACGCTGCTAAACTATATGTTGCAAAGCGGTACGACACATAAACCAACCGTATTTTTCAGGGAGCTGACGAACAGGATGCCTAAGGAGAAAACGATGCAGACGCTCGCACAATGGCTTGAAGAACAGGGGATGCAAAAGGACGTGGCGCAGGGCACGCGCGAAGGCCAATCAGAAGAACGCCGTATTATTGCCCGCCGTATGCTGAAAAAGGGGATGGCGCACGAGGATGTCGCGCAGATGACCACGCTATCGCTTCTTGAGGTTGAGCAGCTAATTGACTGGCGCTAACCCGGGTCAGCGCCAGTGCAGGCCGCTTAGCTTAGCTCAACGATTTTGTTATCGATAAGCCGCGCCTGGCCCAGCCACGCGGCCATCAGGATCACCGCGCGTTTGCTGCTGTCGGTCAGGTCGAGCAGGGTGTCGGCGTCGCGGATCTGGATATCATCGGCGCGGAAGCCTTTTTCGTTCAGCTCCTGCTCGGCGATAGCAATCATCTCGCCCTGGTCACGTTCACCGGCTTTCAGCTTCTCGGCTACGCGGCTCAATACCTTGTACAGACCCGGCGCAATTTTCCGCTGCTCCGCGGTCAGGTAACCGTTGCGTGAGCTCAGCGCCAGACCATCTTTGGCGCGGATGATCGGCACGCCGACGATCTCAATGTCGTAGCCGAGATCGGCCACCATTTTGCGAATCAGCGCCAGCTGCTGGAAGTCTTTCTCACCAAAGCAGGCGAGATCCGGCTGGATCAGGTTGAACAGTTTGCTGACGATGGTCGACACGCCGCGGAAATGGCCCGGGCGGCTGGCGCCTTCCAGCATGGTGGAGAGACCGGGGACATCAACAAAGGTCTGGCCTTCCAGGCCCTGCGGGTAAATTTCTTTTTCTGACGGAGCAAACACGAAGTCGACTTTGCGCTTATTCAGCTTTTCGCAGTCATCCTGCAGGGTGCGTGGATAGCGGGCTAAATCTTCCGGGCGGTCGAACTGCATTGGGTTAACGAAAATACTCACCACCACCACATCGGCACGGGCTTTGGCCTCGTCAACCAGCGTCATATGACCGTCGTGCAGGTTGCCCATGGTCGGGACCAACGCGACGCGTTTGCCTTCCTGACGCAGACGGCGAATGTGCTGACGTAGCAGCGGCAGGGTTTCAATAATTAACACAACAAGACTCCTTAAGTTCTGAGGGTCTGTAGTTTGTAGGCCTGATAAGCGTAGCGCTATCAGGCGTTTTGCCGGATGGCGACGCAAAGCGTCTTATCCGGCCTACATTCTACAACCGCACGCGTAGCGCCCGCCGTCATCCGGCGTAATGGCGTGCAGGCAGATAAATTAATGGAAACTGTGTTCTTCACCCGGATAAACACCGGACTCCACTTCGGCAATATACTGCCGTACTGCGGCACGCATGTCGCCCGCTTCGGTAAGGAAATTTTTGGCAAACTTTGGAATGTGGCCGCCGGTAATACCAAAGGCGTCGTGCATCACCAGGATCTGCCCGTCGGTGACGTTACCTGCGCCAATCCCGATAACCGGAATTGACAGCGCCTCCGTCACACGTTTTGCCAGCGCAACCGGCACGCACTCCAGCACCAGCAGCTGTATGCCCGCGGTTTCCAGCGCCAGCGCGTCATCCAGCAGTACCTGCCCGGCGTCGCCGCGGCCCTGAACTTTGTAGCCGCCGAACACGTTTACCGACTGCGGGGTTAACCCCAGATGCCCGCAGACCGGCACCGCGCGCTCGGCCAGCATTTTGACGGTATCGGCAAGCCATGCGCCGCCTTCAATTTTGATCATATTGGCGCCGGCACGCATGACCGTAGCGGCATTTTCGAAGGTTTGCTCCGGCGTGGCGTAAGCCATAAACGGCAGGTCAGACAGCAGCAGGCAGTTCGGCGCGCCGCGACGGACGGCGCGGGTGTGGTAGGCGATATCTTCAACGGTCACAGGCAGGGTGGAATCATGACCCTGAACGGTCATCCCCAGGGAGTCGCCAACCAGCATCACGTTAATGCCTTCGTCAGCGAACAGTTTGGCAAAACTGTAGTCGTAGGCGGTGATGGTGGCGAAGCGTTTCTTTTCCTGTTTGCATTTCTGCAGCAAGGCGATGGTGGTTGGTTTCATCATAACCCCTGTTGGTCATAAATTGTATGAATGCAATGCGCGCATTGTAGGGGAAGAGAGGACGGAACGTTAGCCCTTTGTGGGCATATCCATCCTGATGGCGCTTTCGGGCATCATCAGGGATAGTCGAGCGTAAAAATACCGTTGGCTTTAAAGTTACCTGAGCCAATTTTCTGATTGCCGTCGCGTTTGAGCGTGGCCAGAAAGTTGAGCGTCAGCGACTGGTTTTTCCCGTTTTCGCTGGTGCCGTAGATATTGTCGTCGCCTGACGTATCGCGCTGCTCGCTATAGACTGAGGTGGTGTCGTTAGGCAGCAGTACCATCTGCGGGCTATAGCCGTTGGCGACGCCGCTGATCTCCACGCCGACGCCGGTGGCCTGGTTCATGGTCAGGATGTTGCCGAGCATCGTGCGGTTGCTGGCGGGCGTAGTGGTGGTCAGCGTGACGTTAATATTGCGCAGGCCGCGGCAGCCGGCGAGATTAATGGCAAACGGCACCGCGGCGGCGCCGCGAATAATCTGGTTTGGGCTGTAGCTGCCCAGGTTAACGGTGGTGCCGTTGACGCTGCTGCCGCTGGCAACCGGCTGCGTGGTGCAGGTCGGCTCGCTGGCGCTGACGGCGCTGACATCAATTGTGACGTTTTGATAATAACTTTTGATACCGCTGCCGGGGTTTTCGTTCCAGATGCGCACGTGATAGTCGCCATTTTTCAGCAGGCTAATCTTCGAACTGACCGGCGTATAGGTTTGGTCGGTATAGAAGGTGATGGCCGCGTAGAACCCAAGCCCGCCCAGGCTGTTGTATTGCATACCGCCGCTGCTGGTGTCGGAACAGATGTGGCCGTTATCTTTTACCGTAATCACGTTGTGCATGATCCCGTCCACGACGGGCAGCGTTGAGGCGGTCACGCTGAGGGCATAAGCGCTGAACGATCGCAACGTGAGCGAGAAGTAGAGACCGGTAATATTGGTTTTGAATAACGCCGCGCCGCCGTAGCTGCCGGCGGGCACCAGCCCGGACTCGACGGATAAGCGGTTGCTGGTGGCCGCGCCCGTCGAGGTACAGTACAGGCGGTCTTTGCCGCTGGACGAGCCGTGGGAGCCGTTCCAGTTGATGGTGACGTTGGCGGGGGCCAGCGTGTCGCTGCGGCTGAAGTAGACGGTTCGCCCGCTGGGGTAAGAGAGCGCGTTCGTACCGTCGCCAACCGGCCCGCCGTCCGAAGCGTAGGCGGTGCCGCCCAGCACGAACGTTTGCGTTGCGGCCTGCGCGCTGGCAGAGCACAGCAGCATTATGAGTGCCGCGCGTAAAGCGGCCATCAGGCGGTGGTAAAACGGTACGCCAGGGCTCCTTCCCATCGTTATATCCTTGCTTGTTCACGATAACGCTATTATCCGTAATAGCTTTCTCTTCCCTCAGTAGTGGGCTTGAGATTTTTCTTATAATGACACAACAAGGTCCGCGGCGTTCGAGCACTTTGTCGCTAAATATGTCACCTGTGTATTTTTGTAATGCAGGTGAGCGGGGAGATACTGCATTGAACATGTCCCCCGGCGGCAGGCCGCCGGGGGAGGTCATCAGGGGTAATCAAGGGTAAAGATAGCGTTGGCCTTAAAGTTACCAGCGCCGATTTTCTGATTGCTGTCGCGCTTAAGCGTGGCGAGGAAGTTCAGAGTATGGGTTTGCACCTTGCCGTTTTCACTGCTGCCGTAGATATTGTCATCACTGGAGGTGTCGCGCTGGTCGTTATACACCGAGCTACTCTCGTTCGGAATGATCAGCGTTTCCGTGCTGTAGCTATTGGCCGCGCCGCGAATTTCCAGCCCCACGCCGGTGGCGTGGTTAAGGGTGAGAATATTGCCGAGCAGGGTAGCATCGGTTGCCATGGTGGTGGACGCGAGCGTGACGTTAATATTGCGCAGCCCCTTACAGCCCGCCAGCTTGATGGAGAACGGCACGGCGGTTGCGCCGTTAATAATGTCGTTTGGACTGTAGCTGCCTAAATTAACGGTGGTGCCGCTGACGCTGCTGCCGCTGGCGACCGGTTGGGTGGTACAGGTAGGTTCAGCAACCGTCACCGAGCTGATATCGAAGGTCACATTATCGTAATAACTTTTAATGCCTGCGCCGGGGTTTTCGTTCCAGATACGGATGTGATAATCACCAGTTTTTAATGGTGTAATTGTGGAGCTGCCAGGGGTATAAGTTTGATCGGTATAAAATGTAAAAGCTGCATAAAAACCTAGCCCTGCTAATGTTTTATAATTGATCTCGCCAGTCGTATTTGTGTCCTGACAAAGCTGGCTGCTGTTGGTATCTTCAAGTGGAAGCACCTGATGCATTATGCCGTTCTGGATCGTAATGCTAGGGACACTCGAATGCACCATGCTATTGGAGCTAAACGAACGGATCGCTAATGAAAAATATAAACCGGTAATATTGGTCTTAAATATATCGACCCCGCCATAATTTCCCGCTGATATTAGCCCTGATTCTATAGATAAGGGATTGCCTGTTCCAACAGATGCTTGGGTACACCAGAGGCTATTCGTCTTACTTGATGATGAGCCATGGTTACCGTTCCAGTTGATGACAACATTAGCCGGGGTAAGCGTTGATGTTCGGCTAAAGTAAACCGTGCGGCCACTGGGATAAGTGAATGTACTGCTACCATCGGCTGAGGGGCCTGACTGATCTGTAGTTAGGGCGTAGTTTCCCAAAACAAACGTTTGAGTGGCATTAGCGTTAACAGAAGTAAAGAGGGTTGCCGCCATGAGCGTTATTAATGCTTTGCGAATCATTATTTTCCACTTTTTGTTAATATTATAATGATATTGCTGAGACGATTTTTCCACAGTCGTTACTCCTTTTAATGGCCAATAACGCCTTTTATTCATAATAAACCGACACCAGCACGCTGGACTTTACCGGGCCGCTGACGATGGACTGGCCGGACTGTATTTTCTGCATCCGGGCGTAAAACGAATAGCGGCTGTCGGCGTAGCTGGCGGCGGTAATGTCGTAGCGGCTGCGCGGCGTCCCGTCGGTGTTCATCACGTTGTAAACGTTATTGGCGTCGTTAACCGAGAAAATCACCACTCCCACGTTTTTTGCGCCGTCGGCTTCGTCGTTGGCGAAAATTTGCGTTGAGCCCACGGCGAAGCTGCCGGACAGCGGCGAAAAATGGACGGTGAGCGTTGAGGGCGTTTTACCGCTAACCGGCATACAGTCTTTGACGTGTACGTAGAAGGTGCTGCCGCCTTTATAGAGATCTTCAGCGGTGATGCCGCTGGCAAAATAGTCGATGCCCCAGGTGCCGAGGCTGACCAGCCCGTTATTGTCGACCGAGACCTGACAGGTGGTGTTGACGATGTTGGCTTTGATTTCGACGTCGGTATCGGCCTGGCTCAGCGGGGACAGAAGCAAGAGGCCAACCGCCGCTGCGCCGCACAATAGTTTGCTCATCGCACGTTACTCATAGGTAATGGTAAACAGGCCCTGGGTCGAAAACGAGCCGGTGTGTAAATCAGCAATCATGCTGCCCGAGGCCAGCACGATGCGGGCGCTGAGCGGCCAGACGACGGTGGTGGTATCGCTGGCTTCGGCGAGATCGATTAACTGCTGCGCCGGGCTGGCGCAGCGCAGCTGCTTGCTGCCGCTGGCTTCAGGCATGGCGCCCGTCCAGATTTCCGCTGACACGCCAGCGGCGTCATCGCTGCCGCTCAGCGCGTTGCGAAAACCATTACCGCCGCCGGAGGCACCGTCGCAGCCGGTTTTGGCCGTTAGCGTGACGGTTGCCTGCTTTTTGGCCAGCCCAATGCAGTCGCTGAACACCAGCGAAAAGGGGCGCGATTTGCTCTTATTGACGATCTGTGGAATATAGACGTCGCCCATATCTACAGTCGTATTCGCCGTGCCGCTGTCGTCGTGCAGGGTAGCCAGGCAGGTTGAGGGCGTAATGGTGGTGGAAACCGTTAACTCCAGCGAGTTAGAGCCCGCAAGGCCTGGCGCCGCGTTCAGAAGCAGCGCCAGCGCGGTACACGGCGGTAACAGATATCGCATCAATGCAGCCCTCGGTTATTCATAGGTAAACGTAAAGAGCGCCTTGGCCTGAAAGTCGCCTGGCGTTGGGGTCAGCGAGGTGCTGGCGCGGCGGAAAAAAGCGTTTAGCTCCATACCGTTGGCGATCTGGCTGGCGCTCCAGTCGATTTTTTCCGTGCCGTCGACCTTAAAGCGGCTGCCCTCATCGCTGCCGTTGGGCTTAAAGCCCAGCCCAACGTTTTCGGCGTTGCCGCTGGTGAGCGTGTTTTTCAGCATAAAAAGGGTATTTGACAGCGTGATGCCTTTCACGGTCATCGTTAGCGAGGTGATCTCGTTGTTGCACTCCTTAGGTAGCAATTTAAAGCTGGCCTCGGTGCTGGCGGTGATGTTTAAAAGCTCAGCGATCCCGAAGTTTGGAATGGTGAGATCGTATTGCGTTCCGCTGCCGCTGACCGAGGCATTATTGAGGCTGACGACGCTCATGACGCAGGTGGTCTCTTCAATCACCGCGGTGAAATCCAGGCTTAACCCCTGGGTCGTGGCGAAGCCCGGCGGCGCCAGCAGCGCGGCGGCGAGCGTCAGCGAGCGGATTACGCGGTAAGTTCTCATCCTTGATCCTCGCAATTTATTGCATTTGGCAGGGCACGGCGCCCAGGACGATGGTTTTACCCATCTGCTTGTCGTTGCCCGACGCCACCTGGTAGCGCGCGCGGCAGCGCTGCGTTTGATTCTGCTTACTCCAGCGCACTTCAAGTTCGCCGCTTTCGCCGATGCCGCGTACGAAGGCCTGGCTACCCTGGCCTACCGTGCCCAGCAGGTTGTTGCTGAGATCGTACACTTCGGCGGTGAACGGCACCGGCTGGCGGTCGCTGCGCACCAGGTTGAGAATGGCGGATTTCCCCTGGTCGGTTTCGAATTTGCTGACCACCACCGCGCCGCGTCTGGGGATCACGGTGGCGCTGGTGCTCTTCATTTCAACGTCGTTATCCAGCTCGTTGACATCAAGCGAGACGATATTTTCCCGGTACGGGGTTAATGAACTGCCAATACCGTAACCAAAGCGGTCAACGGTGCTGTTGCCGTAGTCGATACGTGCGCCCTGCGCGCCAGGGGCGTCGATCACCACCAGCGTATCGCTGTCGCCAAAGCTCTGATTACTGAAGGTTAAGCCGCCGCTGTGCAGCACAAAGCCGCCGTCGGTATTTAATGAATACTGACGCGAACTGTCGTTGCTGGCCGACGCCGAGGCGGCGACATTGCCGTAACTGGAGTCGTAGCTGACGTAGGAACTGACGGTGGAGAGGTCTTTGCCCTCTTTTTCCATGTTATATGCGGTGCTAACGCTATAGCTCCAGCGGTTGTCGGCGCTGTAGCCGCTGGCGCTGGTATTAAACTGGTTGCTGCCGTCGAAATCGCTGCTGACGCTGCTGTTCAGCGTACGGAAGCCGCCGCTGTCGCGGTCTGTGCCCAGCAGTTTATCCAGCGGAATGGTCACGCTGAGGTAGACTGAATCGTCGCGATTGTCGTCTTCGTCGTAGGTACGCTGCAGGTTGATGCTATAGCTTGCCCAGCCGATGCTGTTGCTGTAGCCGGCGGAGAAGCTGCTGCGCGAATCATTGGTCACCCAGTAGTCGGCCCAGCTGCCGGTGAGGTACAGCGAACCGTAGTTGATATCCTCATCCTTCAGGCTCTGGTTGAGGCTGATGGTGAACTGGTTTTTCATTCGCGAGTAGTCGTTCATGCCGCGAGCGTTGTCGCCGCTGCTGTGTTCGGCATCGTCAATAATGCTCAGCGCGTCGCTCAGCCCCAGATAATCTTTGGTGGAATAGCGATAGGCGGCAATGTTCAGCGATGTGTCCGTCGGGGCGAAGAACTTGTTCCAGGAAATACGGTAGCTTTGGCCACGGTAGGTTTTGTCATCGGGGATCTCCGCCTGCGATTGCGTCACGTCAAAGGAGATGGCGCCGACGAGGGTGTTCATCCCAACGCCCAGCAGCCCGGCAAAATAGCCGTTGTCGGTGGCCTGAATGCCGCTAAAGCCGGTGAAGGTGCTGTTGAGGCCGTAGTAGAAGGTGCCCTGCGCGAGGCCCGGCTCGTCATGCAGGCTGTCGTCGTTGACCTGGCCGATGCTGATATCCCAGCTGCCGACGCCGGGGTGCATCATTTGTACCAGCGACGAGAAGGCCTGGCTAAAGCTGTGCTTCGAGCCGTCGGCTTCGGTAATGGTGACCTCAAGGTCCGCGCCGTAGCCGGACGGCGAAAGGTCGTCGATCGAAAACGGCCCCGGCGGCACCGTGGTTTCGTAGATTTTGTAGCCGTTCTGCGTGATGGTCACTTTAGCGTTGCTTTTGGCGACGCCGCGAATCGTTGGCGCATAGCTGGCGAGCTGCGGCGGCAGCATCTGCGATTCGCTGTACAGGCGTACGCCGCGCAGGCTGACGGTATCAAAGCTTTCGCCGCTGGTGCTGGCTTCACCGATCACCAGTTGAGAACGCAGCGCGGCAATATCCCGCTGAACGTAGCGGTTCTGGTATTCAATATCGCTGCTGCCGTCTTTTTGCCACGAGTAGTTACCCTGTGCGCGAAAGTGCCATGCGCCAAGGTTGATGCCGCCGTTAAAGCCTGCGTATACGCTGTCTTCATCACCGTAGTCGTTCTGGCTTTTCCAGGCGCTGACGTCGTAAGACAGCATCGCGGCCGGCACGCCGTCATCCCATAGCGATGGATCGACATAGTTCGCGAAGCCTTTTTGCACCCATATTTGCGGTACGCCCACGTCCAGCCGCTGGTCGCCGCCGTCGAAGTTGAGCGTAGACTGAGGGATCGCCAGCGCGAGGTTAAGGCAGCTGTCCGCGCTGTCTTCCCGGGCTAACAGCAGCGCATTGTCGGGCAGGTCATCGGGCATGCGGATATGCAGCAGGCTTAATATTTTTGGCGTTATACAGGCCTGTGTTTTACCTTTTGCGGTTTCAATAAATTCGACTTTTAGCGTGGTCACCAGATCGTTATTGACGTAGCCGCTCACTTCGTAGACGCCGGGGGAGATCGCGTTACCGTTGGAATAACGGCTGAGATCGACCTGGCTGGCGCCTGGCCCCATTAAAAACGAGCTGTCAAACTCTAGCGTTTCATTTTCGGCCCGCGCAGAGAGACTGCCGGACAGGAGGGTAAAGGCAATAAAACGAGTCAGGAGTTTGATCCTGAATTGTGTTGACCGCTGTTTCATTGGCGCATCCGAAGTATTAAATAAAAGCGTTAAATATCCACCTTGCCATTAATGGCGCCGCCAAAATCGCTGATTGCGACATAGCTAATGCTGGTTTTGGCTGGCGTACCGGTTAACCCCGAAATAGTGAAATCAGATTCGCCTTTGGGGGCGACCATTGAGGCCGAAACGGTATATTTTCGCCCGCCGACCATGGCCTCCACTTTATTAAAGGAGACGAAATAACCGGTGGGGTTGGTGACATGAACGACCGGCTTTCCGGCTTTTTGCTGCATCCGCCACTGTAATTTCTGCGGGGCTTCGGCGGCGGTGCCGTCCAGACCTTCGGGGCGATAAAACAGCTTGATGCGCGTGCGGAACGCCAGCTGGAGAATATTTTTCTCTTTAACGTCCTCGTCTTTCATTTTGGGCGGCACTTCCAGCACGTTAAACCAATAGATGCTTTCGCGATCGTTGGGCAACGAGCGGCTGCCGGTGTAGGTAAACTTGACGGTTTGCCCGCGGCCCGGCTCGATACGGGAAACCGGCGGCGTGGCGTTAAAGGGAACGTTGATTGTGCTCGGGTCGGCATTCTGGTTACCGTCGTCCAGCCAGCTTTGTACCAACGCGGGGCGGGAACCTTTATTTTCCAGACGGATAGAAATGTCTTTCTGCGCTTCTTTATAAATAACGCGCGTGCCGGACAGAACGATATCCGCCATCGCTGAAGGTATGACTGAACAGGCAGCAACGGCAGAAAGAGTGAAATAAAGAGAACGACGCATCCTGGTCATTATGATTCCTCCATGGAGATGATTCAGGGGGAATATTGCGCGTTTAAGCGCACGCTACTCCCCCTCTTAGGTATTAACGATTAGTTATAGGTCAAGGTATACGCGGTGTTGGACTTCACGTAGCCCGCCTTGACTGGCACCGCACCGGACTGCTTGACGTAAGAAACGACGAAGTTGTATTTCGCCACGCCGTCGGCGCCGAAGGTGGTATCATGGATATCGGCAGCATCGTTGATTTTGACCTGTTTGTAGGTCAGCGCCGCGCCGGTACCGTCGACCACGTGGATTGCCAGATTCACGCCGCTTGCCGGGCTGCTGATGGAGTCATCGTTATTCAGCGTACCGCTGCTGTTGCTGAAGAAGGTGGACGCCATGCTCAGGTGAGCGTTGGTGTTGGTATTCGATGAGCCGCAGTCTACGGTGATGTAGAACGACTCTGGCTGTACGCCAGCGGCGCCAAGCTGGACGCCCAGATCGGCCTGAATAGCACCCACTTGCGCGGTATTCAGCTGAACCTGACCGTCCTGGCTGCCGCCGTTAACGTGTGGAACGCAGGTGTTATCGCTGACCAGACCGGCGAAATCAACCTGGCCGCCGTCAATGGCAGCAAATGCCGAGGTGGAGGCCGCAGACAGAACGAGAGACAGTGCAATTAACTTTAATTTCATTTAGAAATATCCTTGTTAAAAAAATAAATATTACGTCAAGCCGGCGCAATTATAGAGAATACCCGTGCTGTATAAAAATAACTCACATGGATATTTCCTTCGCTTCTTATTTATTTTGTTAATATATTATGTTTGTGTTAGGCCTAATTATGTTGTTTAAGTGTGATGCTTGTTTAATGTAAGGCTGCTTTTTATGTGAATAATGTATTTTGTACAGTATCTGTATTGTTTTATTTGTGAGGTGAGTTTTTTTACTCACTATTATCTGATTTAAGCATGTTTTATTTTTATTGAATTAGATAATCACATTTCATTTTTTACTATTATAAAAAATGAAATGTGGCTGAAGTTGAACTTAAAAGTTTGAGCGTTCGTCATCCCTTCGTTCATCAATCGCCGTACTTTAAAAAGGAGCTACTTCACTGCGTAAAATAGCCCCTTGAAAGGTCTTAATTAATCGTAAACCAGAGTATATGCGGTATTGGACTTCACGTAGCCCGCCTTGATCTGCACTGCGGTTGACTGCTTAACGTAAGAAACCACGAAGTTAAATTTCGCCACGCCGTCAGCACCAAATTTTTGTTTGTGGACGTCGCTGGTGTTGTTGATTTTAACCTGCTTGTAAGCCAGTGCTGCGCCGGAGCTGTCAACCTCATGAATCGCCAGGTTCACGCCAGCCGCTGGGCTGGAGATGGAATCATCGTTATTCAGCGTACCGTTGCTGTTGCTGAAGAACGTAGAGGCCATGCTCAGGTTGGCATTTGCGTTGGTGTTGCCAGAACCGCAGTCGACGGTGATGTAGAATGATTCCGGCTGTACGCCGGCAGCGCCAAGCTGGACGCCACCATCGGCCTGGATATCTGCCACTTTGGCGGTGTTCAACTGAACCTGGCCATCCTGGCTGCCGCCGTTAACGCGTGGGATGCAGGTATTGTCGCTGACCAGACCGGCAAAATCGATCTGGCCGCCGTCGAGGGCGAATGCAGAAGAGGACAGCAGTGCGGCAGAGACAGCGACCGACAGTGCAATGATGTTTTTCTTCACAACGAATATCCTTATATAGAGTGGTAATAGGTGAATTAAAGCTGTAACAAAATGTTATATTAATTCACGGCTATTAAACCTGATATCGTGCTGGGTTGTAAAATTCACTATATAAATATAAAAATTTTATCCATTGTAATTAAATATGTTATTTTGTTCTTTTATCCCTCAAATAAAGAGATTTTGTCTATGATATTCTCGTTGTCGATCATTTGTTTTGAAAAATACGGGGTAATGTGATGATTTGAGACGATAATTTACGTCGCATATGAATGTTTTGCTGAATAAAATAAAAAAGTGATATAGAAAATTGTTCGGGAAAAGTGAGTTTATTAAAAGGTTTTTCTATGATTTATTTTTGACATTGATGGATATGATGCGTTTAGAATTATTGCATAATGAATTTAAAAAATATTACGCGAAAAGATGACGAATAATGTTTATTATGTAAATTAAACATTAATTGTATTATTTAATATCACACTAAATGTCTTTTTTGTGATGTCCTATTATTACCCTGTGCCTGGTGGCCACGCCAGAAACGCAGCGCGCGCTTTCGCCTTTTCTACCTGTATGTCTGAATCATTGCAGAGAGAATAATCGGTATGCGGTCTACCAGCGGTCGGGGCAGGGCGGGAGCTGGCGTAGGCATTCTGCCAGCGAGCGTCCGTCGTCGGGGAAATGCAGCTCAGGGGCAATTTCAAACAGCGGCCACAGCATAAAACCCCGGTTTTTCATGTCGTAATGGGGGACGGTCAGGCGCTCGGTACGGATGACCTCATCACCGAACAGCATAATATCGAGATCCAGCGTGCGCGGCCCCCAGCGCTCGGCTTTGCGCACGCGCCCCTGCTGCAGCTCAATACGTTGAGTATGATCCAGCAGTGCTTCGGCGGCGAGAGTGGTTTCCAGCGCTACGGTGGCGTTCAGATAATCAGGCTGATCCTGCGGGCCTAATGGCGGTGTGCGGTAATACGAGGAGACCGCCACGATACGGCTGTCGGGGATGTTGCCGATCGCTTGCACGGCAGCATTAACCTGCTCCAGCGGAGAGGCTAAATTACTGCCGAGCGCAATATAAGCGAGGGTCATGAAGAGCCTTCACGACGCGGCGCGCGTTTACGCGGGCGGCGATGGCGACGGCGAGCGTCAGGCTCATCGCCCAGATCGTTGAGCATCTCTTTCTGTGCCGGCGGCGCAACCACCTGAAACTCGCTCCACCACTGGGACAGACGCTGTAATTCGCCGTTGTGTTCAGCTTCGGCACGCAGCGCCAGCAGATCGTAGGCCGCGCGGAATTTCGGGTGCTCCATGAGCTTCCACGCGCGCTTGCCCTGACGGCGCGACATGCGCAGCTGCAGCTGCCAGATATCCCGCACCAGGGTGGTAATACGTTTTGGAATGGCCAGCGAACGGCAGGCTTCGTCCAGCACTTCATTCATGGCCAGCGCAAAGGCGTCGTAGTAGGCCAGCCCGCTCTCCTGGGCAATTTTCTGTGCCATTTCGAGCAGCGGATACCAGAACATCGCGGCGAACAAGAACGCCGGGTTAACGCGCATATCGTTGTGAATACGGTTATCGGTGTTCTTCAGCACCTGCGCGATGATGCGCTCCATCGGGCTATCGCCGTCTTCGGTGAAGTAGCGGGTGATGGTCGGGAACAGCGGCTGGAACAGGTTGTATTCGCACAGCAGCTTGTAGGTGTCGTAACCATAGCCCGCCTGTAACAGCTTCAGCGCTTCTTCAAACAGGCGCGCCGGCGGCACGTCGTTCATCAGGGTGGCCAGACGCGGAATCGGCTCGGCGGTTTCCGGGCTGATGCGCATACTCAGCTTCGCGGCAAAGCGTACGGCGCGCAGCATACGCACCGGGTCTTCGCGGTAGCGGGTTTCCGGATCGCCGATCAGGCGAATCACGCCGTCGCTGAGATCCTGCATGCCGCCAACGTAATCGCGTACGGTAAAGTCGGCAACGCTGTAATAAAGGCTGTTGATGGTAAAGTCGCGGCGCTGGGCGTCTTCTTCGATGGAACCGAAGATATTGTCGCGCAGCAGCATACCGTTTTGACCGCGCTGCGAGGTGGCGCGATCGGACTGACCATCTTCATGATGCCCGCGGAAAGTCGCGACTTCGATGATTTCCGGGCCGAACATGACGTGGGCCAGGCGGAAGCGACGGCCAACCAGGCGGCAGTTGCGGAACAGTTTACGTACCTGCTCGGGCGTGGCGCTGGTGGTGACGTCAAAATCTTTGGGTTTTTTGCCTAACAGCAGGTCGCGGACGCCGCCGCCGACGAGGTAAGCCTCGTAGCCTGCTTTATTCAGACGATAAAGAACCTTGAGGGCGTTCTCGCTGATATCTTTGCGGGAAATAGCGTGCTGCTCGCGCGGAATGACAGTCATAGCAGGTTTCACGATGGCGTTTTCAGCCTCGCTCTCCTCACGGCTTAGCACCTTGCGGCAAAAATTAGCGACTCGGGTAAAAATGGTGCACCTCGGTAATATCAGAATCCAGGACAAAAAAATAGCGGCTAATCATAGCTCAGCATGACGCGTTTGAGAATGGCGGATTGATCTTCGCCGTCTCAGGTACTGACGTTAGCGACCACTGAGCGACCGCATTTTGCAATAAATCGGCCGTGCTAAAATCCTGCCACTGGTCAGTTACCGGCTGGCCTAAAAAACGCAGCGCCGCAATGAGTATCGGGCGCGGGTCGCCGGTAGGTAAAGCAGGTGCATGATTTTGCTTCGAAAGTTTAGCACCTTCTTCATTCAATGCCAGCGGCAGGTGAATGTAGTCCGGTACGGGCCAGCCAAACTGCTGGTACAGGGAAATCTGCCTGACGGTCGGTGCGATAAGGTCTGCGCCGCGCACAATCTCGGTGACGCCCTGGAAATGGTCATCCACCACCACCGCGAGATTATAGGCAAATAACCCATCACGGCGATGAATAATAAAATCTTCCCGCGCCAGACGTTCATCGGCGGTCAGGCGACCGCGCAGTAAATCGGTAAATGCCATCACCGGATGGGACTGACGCAGGCGCAGCGCAGCGTTTTGCGGGCCGTTGTGTCGGTCACGGCAGTAGCCGTCATAGGTGCCGCCAATCTGCTGAATTCGCGCGCGCGTGCAGGTGCAGTAGTAGCACAGGTTCTGGTTTTTCAGCCACGCCAGCGCTTCTCGGTAGGCGTCGTGGCGCTGCGATTGCCACAGCACGTCGCCGTCCCAGTGCAGGCCGTAATGTTCCAGTTGATGCAAAATGGTGGTTGCAGCACCGGGAACTTCACGAGGGGGATCGATATCTTCGATGCGCACTCGCCAGATGCCCTGCTGAGCGCGAGCCTGGAGGTAGCTGCCTAACGCGGCAATTAACGAGCCGAAATGCAGCTCACCGGAAGGAGAGGGGGCAAATCGCCCGATGTAAGATTGTGATGACATGTTGATAGCAATAAAAACAACAAGGCGGGAAATGACTCCCGCCTTGAAGATAGAGTGTGAGCTTTCTGTTAGCCTGCCATCTGCTTTTCGCGGATTTCTGCCAGCGTTTTGCAGTCAATGCACAGGTCTGCCGTTGGACGCGCTTCCAGACGACGAATGCCAATTTCCACACCGCAAGATTCGCAGTAGCCGAAATCTTCGTCTTCCACTTTCTTCAACGTCTTCTCGATCTTTTTGATCAGCTTGCGTTCACGGTCGCGGTTACGCAGCTCGAGGCTGAACTCTTCTTCCTGCGCGGCACGGTCAACCGGATCCGGGAAGTTTGCAGCTTCGTCCTGCATGTGTGTAACGGTGCGATCGACTTCATCCCTAAGTTGATTACGCCATGCTTCAAGAATACGCCTGAAGTGCGCCAGCTGGGCTTCGTTCATATACTCTTCGCCTGGCTTCTCTTGGTATGGCTCCACCCCAGCGATGGCGAGAATACTCAGGGACGATGTTTTACGGTTTTGCCCTTCTTGCATGTTGCTTCTCCTTAACACGCACTATCGATCCCCGTGTTCGGGGGAAAAATCAGGCCGCTATAAATAGCAGATGCTTTTCCGGATGGCAATTATCTAAACGTAACACTTGACAATGCTGTGAGGAAAAGCGTATTTGCGCCGCAGCCCGAACACTTTCTACTCAACTTCTTCACCCCGCGATAACGAGACGGGTAACGGCGATATCAGAGTCATATTATCGGCAGAAAGTTCCGCCTTATAAGCTAAAACTTCCACCCCCTGTTTCTGTGCTTCTTGTAACAACTCTGCGTATTTAGCATCAATATGGTGCGCTGGAGAGAAATATTCAATGGCTGAGTGCAATATTGCAAACAGCAAAACGGCGCGTTCACCGCCCGCCACAACGCTCATCAGCTCGCGTAGATGCTTTTGTCCGCGCACGGTGACGGCGTCAGGAAAATAGCCGAATTCATTTTCTGCAAGTGTGACTGACTTCACTTCAATATAGCAGGTAGGACGATCATCTGCCTGTAACATGATGTCTATTCGACTGCCTTCCTCACCATATTTCACTTCGCTTTTCAGCGTGTTGTAACCGGTAAGTTCAGGAATACGTCCGGATAAAATAGCGTCTTTTGCTAAGCTATTTGCCCGTAACGTATTTACACAAATAAAATCCCCTTTTTGTGTCTGGGTTAATTCCCAGCTGTGGGGATATTTGCGCTTAGTATTTTCTGACGTGGAATACCAAACGGTATCGCCGGGCGTCGCGCAGCCGGTCATTGCGCCGGTATTGGCGCAATGAAGCGTAAAGGTTTCGCCTGCTGGGGTAACGACGTCAGCGAGAAAACGTTTATAGCGTTTGATCAGCGTGGCGGACTTAAGCGGGGGGATAAACTGCATCAGGTTTCCTTAATTATTCGCTGAGCGTCCAGCGCTGCAAAGGCGTGTAGCGGGTGCGGTGACCGACGACGCGTGATTCGTAGAGCACAAACTCGGTGACCGGAATCTCCCAGTGAAAGCCGGGGGGCGGAATGGGGACCGCCTGCGCGGCGTGGCGCAGCAGCGTCAGGTGCGGGTGGAACGGCTGCGGGCTCTGATAGCAGCCGCTGCGTGCGGCCTGGGCGCGCAGCATATTCGCCAGCTGCAGCAGCCCGCGCGGCGGCTGACGCGTACCGAGCCACACCACTCGCGAGCGCAGCCACTGCCCGGCATCGTCCAGGTGCAGCGTAAAACCCGGCTGACGAATGCGTCCGGCCATGGCGGTCAGCGCCCGCTGTTTTTCCGCGCTGACCTCGCCGAGAAACGCCAGCGTCATATGCATATTGGCGGCGACGACCGGCACGCCCGCATCGGCGGGGAAACGCTCGGCGCGCCATTGCACCAGCTGTTTCTGGATCTTCGGCGGGATAGCAATGGCGAAAAACAGTCTTTTTGACTCAGACATGGTGGGTACTCGGTTATGAATTGTGGCGATGCTACAATGTACGCCGTTTAATGTTAACCCTCTGGAGCTATTCGTGTCCTTGTTGCCGGTCGCCAGCGTCCTTCCTGAACTCCTTCATGCCTTACGCCATGCCCCGCAGGTGCTGTTAAATGCGCCAACGGGCGCGGGTAAATCGACCTGGCTGCCGCTGCAAATTTTGCACGATGGCGGTATCGACGGGCGCATTCTGCTGCTGGAGCCGCGTCGCCTGGCGGCGCGCAACGTTGCGCAGCGGCTGGCTGAACTGTTGAATGAAAAACCAGGCGAAACGGTCGGCTATCGGATGCGTGCGGAAACCTGCGTCGGGCCGAATACCCGGCTCGAAGTGGTGACCGAAGGGATCCTGACGCGCATGATCCAGCACGATCCCGAACTGTCCGGCGTGGGGCTGGTGATCCTTGATGAATTCCACGAGCGCAGTCTGCAGGCGGATTTGGCGCTGGCGCTGCTGCTCGACGTTCAGCAGGGGCTGCGTGACGATCTCAAACTGCTGATTATGTCGGCAACGCTGGACAACGAGCGGCTTCAACGCCTGCTGGCAGAGGCACCGACGATTGTGTCTGAAGGCCGGGCCTACCCGGTCGAGCGCCGTTACCAGTCGCTGCCCGCACAGCTGCGTTTTGACGAGGCCGTGGCGATAGCGACTGCCGAGCTGCTGCGCAACGAGAGCGGTTCGCTGCTGCTGTTTTTGCCCGGCGTCGGTGAAATTCAACGGGTGCAGGAGCACCTGACTGAGCGGGTGGCTGATGATGTACTGCTGTGTCCTTTATACGGTGCGCTGCCGCTAAATGCGCAGCGGCAGGCGATTTTGCCCGCCCCACCGGGAAAACGAAAAGTGGTGCTGGCGACCAATATCGCCGAAACCAGCTTGACGATAGAAGGCATTCGTCTGGTGGTGGACAGCGCTCAGGAACGCGTGGCGCGCTTTGATGCGCGTACGGGGCTAACGCGACTGGTGACGCAGCGCGTCAGCCAGGCGTCAATGACCCAGCGTGCAGGCCGCGCGGGGCGTTTGGCGCCCGGGGTCTGCGTGCATCTGCTGGCGAAAGAACAGGCTGAACGCGCCAGCGCGCAGAGCGACGCGGAAATCTTGCAAAGCGATCTTTCCGCACTGTTGCTGGATGTGTTGCAGTGGGGCTGCGCCGATCCGTCGCAGCTTCGCTGGCTGGATATGCCACCGGCGGCAAACCTGGCGGCGGCGCGCCGTCTGCTAACGCAGCTGCAGGCGCTGGACGGTGAACGCCTGACGGCAAAAGGGCAGAAGATGGCGGCGCTCGGCAACGATCCGCGACTGGCGGCCATGCTGGTGGCCGCAGAGAGTGATGATGAGGTGGCGACGGCAGCCCGGCTGGCGGCGATTCTCGAAGAACCGCCGCGCGGTGCCAGCAGCGACCTGCTACTGGCGTTTTCCCGCCCGCAGGGGAACTGGCAGCAGCGCAGCCAGCAGCTGTGCAAGCGCCTGAACCGCCGCGCCGGGCAGGCCGACGTTGATGCCGTTGCGCCGCTGCTGGCGCAGGGCTTTCCCGATCGTATCGCGCGTCGACGCGGGCTGGAGGGGCGCTACCAGCTGGCAAACGGTATGGGGGCGATGCTCAACGCCGACGACGCGTTAGGCCGTCACGAGTGGCTGATTGCGCCGCTGCTGCTACAGGGGAATGCCTCGCCGGACGCGCGTATTTTGCAAGCCTGCGCGGTGGAGATTGACGGGCTGGTCAGCCGCTGTCCGGTGCTGTTACACCAATCTGACACCATTGAATGGGATGATGCGCAGGGGACGCTAAAAGCGCTGCGCCGCAGCCAGATAGGCCAGTTGACGCTCAGCGTGCGGCCACTGGCGAAGCCGTCCGAAAACGAATTACACCAGGCGATGCTCACCGGTATTCGTGAGAAGGGGTTAAGCGTGCTGAACTGGACGAACGAAGCGGAACAGCTACGCTTGCGGTTACGGTGCGCGGCGCGCTGGCTGCCGGAGGATGACTGGCCTGCGGTGGATGATGCCTCGTTGCTGGCCGCGCTGGAAAGCTGGCTGCTGCCGCATATGAGCGGCGTGCATTCGCTACGCAGCCTGAAATCGCTCGATCTGCGCCAGGCGCTGCTCGATTGGTTGCCCTGGTCATTACGACAACGTCTGGATAGTCAGCTGCCAACTCATTACACTGTGCCGACGGGAAGTCGTATTGCGATTCGCTACGACGAAGATAACCCACCGGCGCTGGCCGTGCGGATGCAGGAGATGTTTGGTGAAGCCCGTACGCCCACTATCGCGGAAGGCCGCGTGGCGCTGGTGCTTGAGCTGCTGTCACCGGCGCAGCGGCCGCTGCAAATCACGCGCGATTTAAGCGCGTTCTGGCAGGGGGCATACCGCGAGGTGCAAAAAGAGATGAAAGGGCGTTATCCGAAGCACGTCTGGCCGGATGACCCGGCGAATACCGCACCAACGCGGCGGACGAAGAAGTATTCCGCCTGATGGCGCTACGCTTATCAGGCCTACCGAGGCACATGCTTTCGTAGGCCGGATAAGGCAACGCCGCCATCCGGCAAAACTGCGGTTGAAAATTGAGAGATATCTTCTTCTGTCTTGTGACGGAAGAACAGAAAATCAGGCCTTTATGCCTGAATGTTGCGGAGAGAAAGCATGGCGGGGAATGACCGCGAGCCGATTGGACGTAAAGGCAAGCCAGCGCGTCCGGCAAAGCAAAAGGTAGACCGTCGACAGCTCAGAGATGATGAGTATGACGACGATTATGATGATGGCTACGATGAAGAAAAGCCGCGCTCGCGTAAAGGCGGCAAGGGGAAAAAACCGCGCGGTAAACACCGCTGGTTCTGGTTCCTGGTTAAGCTCGGTATCGTCTTCGCGGTACTGATTGCCATTTACGGCGTCTATCTGGATCAAAAAATCCGTAGCCGTATTGACGGTAAAGTCTGGCAGCTGCCGGCGGCGGTGTATGGCCGCATGGTTAGCCTCGAGCCGGATATGGCCATCAGCAAGAATGAGATGATTCAGCTGCTGACGGCGACCCAGTATCGTCAGGTGTCGGCGATGACGCGCCCCGGTGAGTTCACCGTACAGGCGAACAGCATCGAGATGATCCGCCGTCCGTTCGACTTCCCGGACAGCAAAGAAGGGCAGGTGCGTGCGCGTCTGACCTTCGACGGCGCGCGTCTGGACAGCATCGAAAACATGGATAATAACCGCCAGTTTGGTTATTTCCGTCTCGATCCGCGGCTGATTACCATGATGTCCTCGCCGAACGGCGAGCAGCGTCTGTTTGTCCCACGTAGTGGCTTCCCGGATCTGTTGATCGATACGCTGATTGCTACTGAGGACCGCCACTTCTACGAGCACGACGGTATCAGCTTCTATTCTATGGGGCGCGCGGTGCTGGCGAATCTGACCGCCGGGCGTACGGTACAGGGGGCCAGTACGCTGACTCAGCAGTTGGTGAAAAACCTGTTCCTGTCCAGCGAACGTTCCTATTGGCGTAAGGCGAACGAAGCCTACATGGCGCTGATTATGGACGCGCGTTACAGCAAGGACCGTATTCTTGAGCTGTATATGAATGAGGTGTACCTCGGTCAGAGCGGCGACAATGAAATACGCGGTTTTCCGCTGGCGAGCCTTTACTACTTCGGCCGACCGGTGGAAGAGCTGAGTCTCGATCAGCAGGCGCTGCTGGTCGGCATGGTGAAAGGGGCGTCGATTTACAACCCATGGCGTAACCCGAAAGTGGCGCTGGAGCGTCGAAACCTGGTCCTGCGTCTGTTGCAGCAGCAGAACGTGATTGACCAGGAGCTGTACGATATGCTGAGCGCCCGTCCGCTGGGCGTGCAGCCGCGCGGCGGGGTGATTTCACCGCAGCCGGCCTTTATGCAGATGGTGCGTCAGGAACTGCAGGCTAAGCTGGGCGATAAGGTAAAAGATCTCTCTGGCGTGAAGATCTTCACCACCTTCGACTCCGTAGCCCAGGATGCGGCCGAAAAAGCGGCAACGGAAGGCATCCCGGTGCTGAAGAAACAGCGTAAGCTCAGCGATCTGGAAACGGCGATGGTCGTCGTTGACCGCTTCAGCGGTGAAGTGCGCGCGATGGTTGGCGGGGCTGAGCCGCAGTTTGCCGGCTATAACCGTGCGATGCAGGCGCGTCGTTCGATCGGCTCTCTGGCGAAACCGGCGACCTACCTGACCGCGCTGAGCCAGCCGAATCAGTATCGTCTGAATACCTGGATTGCCGATGCGCCGATCGCGCTGCGCCAGCCGAACGGCCAGGTGTGGTCGCCGCAGAACGATGATCGCCGCTACAGCGGTCAGGTGATGCTGGTGGATGCGCTGACCCGTTCAATGAACGTGCCTACCGTTAACCTCGGTATGGCGCTGGGCCTGCCGGCGGTCACCGACACGTGGCTGAAGCTGGGCGCGCCGAAAGATCAGCTGAACGCCGTGCCGGCGATGCTGCTGGGCGCTCTGAACCTGACGCCGATTGAAGTGGCGCAGGCGTTCCAGACCATTGCCAGCGGCGGCAACCGCGCGCCGCTGTCGGCGCTGCGTTCCGTGATTGCGGAAGATGGCACCGTGCTGTATCAGAGCTTCCCGCAGGCCGAACGTGCCGTACCGGCGCAGGCCGCGTACCTGACGCTGTGGACCATGCAGCAGGTTGTGCAGCGCGGCACCGGTCGTCAACTGGGGGCAAAATACCCGAACCTGCATCTGGCAGGGAAAACCGGTACCACTAACAACAACGTTGATACCTGGTTTGCCGGTATCGATGGCCGTGAAGTGGTGATTACCTGGGTAGGGCGCGACAACAACCAGCCGACCAAGCTGTACGGTGCCAGCGGCGCGATGTCTATCTATCAACGCTATCTGGCCAGCCAGTCGCCGATCGCGCTGGAGCTGACGCCGCCGGAAGACGTGGTCAATATGGGCGTTGACGACGGCGGTAACTTTATCTGCGGCGGTGGCGGTACGCGTATGCTGCCGGTGTGGACGACCGATCCCGATGCGCTCTGCCAGCAGAGCCAGCAGCAGATTGAGCAGCAGCAGTCGGCGAACCCGTTTGACTCTTCGACTTCTCAGCCGCAGCAGCAGCAACAGCCTGCTCAGCAGCAGGAGAAGAAAGACAGCGACGGCGTGGCGGGATGGATTAAGGATATGTTCGGCGGTAACTAATACTGTAAATCACGTCATCGCCGATTGAGGCCCAAAGAAGCCCCTGTTAATAACCGGGGCTTCTTTATTTCCAGTTTTTTTCTTTTTTTTAACCTCATTATTTCATCTGTTTATTTCTTAACCCCTTAATTCTGGTAGGGACTTATATCACTTGCTATGGGTCCGCTGCCTGTCCTATCATGTCTTGGTTATAATAATAATTCTCGTTTACGTTATCATTCACTTCATCAGAGATATACCAATGGCGCGTCTTAAAACTGCTCAGCCAAACCTCTCGCTGCGTAAACTCGCGGTCGTAGTAGCCACAGCGGTTAGCGGCATGTCTGTATACGCACAGGCAGCAGAACAACCGAAAGAAGAAACCATCACCGTTACCGCCGCACCGGCTGCGCAAGAAAGCGCCTGGGGCCCGGCACCGACCATCGCGGCAAAACGTTCCGCGACGGCGACGAAAACGGATACGCCAATTGAGAAAACGCCGCAGTCAGTGTCGGTGATTACCCGTCAGGAGCTGGATATGCGCCAGCCGACGACCGTCAAAGATGCGATGGCCTACACGCCGAGCGTTTTCTCTACTCGCGGTAGCTCTTCTACCTATGACGTGGTTTCGATTCGCGGCTTTACCGCGCCGACCACCGTTAACACCAACCAGTATCTGGATGGTATGAAACTGCAGGGCAATAACTACTCTGAAGTTTCCATGGACCCGTATTTCCTGGAACGCGTTGAAGTGATGCGCGGGCCAACTTCCGTGCTGTATGGCAACAGCAACCCGGGCGGCATCGTCAGCATGGTCAGCAAGCGTCCGACCACCGAGCCGCTGCATGAAATTCAGTTCAAAATGGGTACCGATAATCTCTGGCAGACCGGTTTCGACTTCAGCGACGCGATCGATGATGCGGGCGTGTGGTCCTATCGTCTGACCGGCTTAGGCCGCAGCCAGAATACCCAGCAGGATATGGCCAAATCTAATCGCTACGCGATTGCGCCGTCCTTCAGCTGGCGCCCGGATGACAAAACTGATTTCACCTTCCTGAGCAATTTCCAGAGTGACCCGAACGCGGGCTACTATGGCTGGCTGCCGCGCGAAGGCACGGTTGTGCCGTACATTGATGCCAACGGTAACGCGCACAAGCTGCCGACCGACTTCAACGAAGGTGAGAAAAACAACAAGATGCAGCGCCGTCAGCAGATGGTGGGCTACAACTTCTCTCACGAATTCAACGATACCTTCACCGTGCGCCAGAACCTGCGCTATGACCAGGTCAAAACGCTGTACCGTTCTGTCTACGGTTATGGCTACAGCGCGCCGGGCAAAATCAACCGTCAGTACGTACGTTCTGATGAAGATATGAATGCCTTCACCGTCGATACTCAGCTGCAGTCCAGCTTTGCCACCGGCGAGGTTGATCATGTGCTGCTGACCGGCGTTGACTACTCGCGTATGCGTAATGACGTTGACGCGCAGTATGGTTCCGCCAGCTCGCTGGATATGAACAATCCGCAGTATGGTAATGCGAACGTCGCGGTTAACTTCCCCTATGCGGTGCTTAACCGTATGGAGCAGACCGGCCTGTATGCGCAGGATCAGATGGAATGGGATAAATGGGTGCTGACGCTGGGCGGCCGCTATGACTATGCGACCACCTCAACGCTGACGCGTTCTTCCAATTCTCTGGCGCAGAATCACGACCAGCAGTTCACCTGGCGTGGCGGCATTAACTACCTGTTCGATAACGGTATCTCTCCGTACTTCAGCTACAGCGAATCTTTCGAACCGACCTCTGGCTCCACCAAAGAAGGTAAACCGTTCGATCCGTCGCGCGGTAAGCAGTATGAAGCGGGCGTGAAATACGTACCGAAAGATATGCCGGTAGTTCTGACCGCCGCGGTGTACCAGCTGACGAAGAACAAAAACCTGACCTCCGATCCGAACGATTCTACCGGCCTGTACAGCGTGCAGACGGGTGAAATTCGCTCCCGCGGTATCGAGCTGGAAGCGAAAGCGGCGGTTAACGAGAACATCAACGTAACGGCTGCCTACAGCTACAATGATGCGGAATACACTGAAGACACAATCTTCAAGGGCAAGCGCCCAGCGGAAGTACCGCGTAATCAGGCGTCTCTGTGGACCGACTACACCTTCTACGATACGGCCCTGAGCGGTCTGACCTTCGGCGCAGGCGTGCGTTACACCGGTTCTACCGTGAGCTACTACAAAAACGACGCGGCGAAGAAAAACGAAGCGTTTAGCGTAGCCGGTTACGCGGTGGCTGATGCGATGGTGAAATACGACCTTGGCCGCTTCGGCCTACCGGGATCGTCCGTCGCGGTTAACGTGAATAACCTGTTCGATCGTGACTACGTTTCCAGCTGCTATAGCGAATATGCATGCTACTGGGGCGCAGAACGTCAGGTTGTTGCAACCGCAACGTTCCGTTTCTAACCACCTCCAGGGCGCGGGCTTTCCGCGCCCTTTAACATGTTGACGGTTATGCAGGACAACACAATTCATTCTGATACGACCTTTTCTCTCGAACAGGTCGTTTTTCGCGTTCCGGGCCGTACGCTGCTTCATCCTCTCTCGTTAACCTTCCCTGCGGGCAAAGTCACCGGCCTTATCGGCCATAACGGTTCCGGCAAATCGACCCTGCTGAAAATGCTCGGCCGTCACCAGCCGCCGTCGGAAGGGGAGATCCTGCTCGACGGTCAGCCGCTGGCAAGATGGAACAGCAAAGCGTTTGCCCGCAAGGTGGCCTATCTGCCTCAGCAACTGCCGCCCGCCGAAGGGATGACGGTACGTGAACTGGTGGCGATTGGTCGCTATCCGTGGCACGGCGCGCTGGGACGTTTTGGCGTGGCTGACAGAGAGAAAGTGGAAGAAGCAATTTCGCTGGTTGGCCTAAAACCGCTGGCGCATCGACTGGTGGACAGCCTCTCCGGCGGCGAACGTCAGCGTGCGTGGATAGCCATGCTGGTGGCGCAGGACAGTCGCTGTCTGTTGCTCGACGAACCGACTTCGGCGCTGGATATTGCCCATCAGGTAGATGTGCTGGCGCTGGTGCATCGCCTGAGCCAGCAGCGCGGTCTGACGGTCGTTGCTGTTCTGCACGATATTAATATGGCGGCGCGCTACTGTGATTATCTGGTGGCGCTTCGCGGCGGTGAAATGATTGCTCAGGGCACGCCGGATGAACTGATGCGCAGCGACACGCTGGAGCAGATTTACGGCATTCCAATGGGCATTCTGCCGCATCCAGCCGGTGCTGCACCGGTAAGTTTTGTCTATTGATGGCTGATTCGAATGTGATAAACCGCCGCCGTTTTCTGGCGGCGATGGCGCTCTCGCCGCTGCTCTGGCAGATGCAAAAAGCGCAGGCTGCGCCGGTGAATGCCGAACGTATCGTGGCGCTGGAGTGGCTGCCCGTCGAGCTGATGCTGGCGCTGGGCGTAACGCCCTACGGCGTGGCGGATATCCCCAACTACCGCATGTGGGTCAACGAACCGGTGCTGCCGGACTCGGTGATTGACGTCGGGCTGCGTACCGAACCTAATCTTGAACTGCTGACCCAGATGAAGCCCTCTATGCTGGTCTGGTCCGCAGGTTATGGCCCTTCACCGAAGATCCTCGCGCGAATTGCACCGGGCCGAAGCTTTGCCTTCAGCGACGGCAAACAGCCGCTGGAGCAGGCGCGCCGCTCGCTGCTGGAAATGGCAGAGCTGCTCAACAAGCAGGAGGTGGCCCATCGTCATCTGGCGGCGTTTGATGCCTATATCGATAGCCTGAAACCACGTTTTGCACAGCGCGGCGAACGCCCTCTGCTGATGATGTCGCTGCTCGATTCTCGCCATATGCTGGTGTTTGGCCCGAACTGCCTGTTCCAGGAGATTCTTGACCGTTTGGGTGTCAAAAACGCCTGGCAGGGCGAAACTAATTTCTGGGGCAGCACGGTAGTCGGTATCGACAGGCTGGCGGCCTACAAAGACGTGGACGTTCTCTGCTTTGATCACGGCAATGAGGCCGATATGCGCCGCCTGGCCGCCACGCCGTTATGGCAGGCGATGCCGTTTGTGCGCGCCAACCGCGTGCAGAACGTCCCGGCGGTGTGGTTCTACGGTGCGACGCTGTCGGCGATGAACTTCGCTCGTATCCTCGACAATGCATTAGGGGGCCAAGCGTGAAAACGACCCGCTCTCCTTTTGCCTCCATGTTGCTGCTGGCGCTATTTATCCTCGCGCTGGCGCTGACCTGGTTTAACTTCAACCTGGCACTGCCCAACGCGCTTTGGTTCCAGGCGATGCGCCAGCCGGATATCAACGCCATTGACCAGATGCTGTTCCACTACAGCCTATTGCCTCGTCTGGCCATCTCCCTGTTGGTGGGGGCGGGTCTGGGGCTGGTGGGCGTTCTGTTCCAGCAGGTGCTGCGTAATCCGTTGGCTGAGCCAACGACGCTTGGCGTGGCAACCGGTGCCCAACTGGGGATGACGATAACCACGCTGTGGGCGATACCGGGCGTGCTGACTTCGCAGTTTGCCGCCCTGGCGGGCGCCTGTATTGTGGGGGCGCTGGTGTTTGGCGTGGCGTGGGGTAAACGTCTCTCGCCGGTGACGCTGATTCTGGCCGGGCTGGTGGTGAGCCTGTACTGCGGCGCAATCAACCAACTGATGGTGATTTTCCACCACGACCAGCTGCAAAGCATGTTCCTGTGGAGCACCGGGACGCTGACGCAGACCGACTGGAGCGTGGTACAGCGTCTGTGGCCGCAGCTGCTGGGCGGCGTGATGCTGACGCTGCTGTTGCTGCGCCCGTTAACGTTGATGGGCCTTGATGACGGCGTGGCGCGCAACCTAGGGCTGGCGCTGTCGCTGGCTCGTCTGGGCGCGCTGACGCTGGCTATCGTTATCAGTGCGTTCCTCGTCAATGCGGTGGGGATTATTGGCTTTATCGGCCTGTTTGCGCCGCTGCTGGCGAAGATGCTCGGCGCACGTCGTTTGCTTTCCCGACTGATGCTGGCACCGCTGATTGGCGCGCTGATTCTGTGGCTTTCTGACCAACTTATTCTCTGGCTCACCCGCGTGTGGATGGAAGTCTCTACCGGCTCCGTGACCGCACTGATTGGTGCACCGCTGTTGCTTTGGCTGTTACCGCGACTGCGTAGCATGAGCGCGCCGTCGATGAACGCCAGCGATAGCGTGGCAAATGAACGTCAGAACGTGCAGTGGTTTGCGCTGGGCGGTCTGGTGATTCTGCTGGCGGCGATGTTCGTTGCCCTGTCGCTGGGGCGCGATGCGCACAGTTGGCACTGGGCGAGCGGTACGCTGCTTGACGAACTGGCGCAGTGGCGCTGGCCGCGTATTGCGTCGGCGCTGATTGCGGGCGTGATGCTGGCGGTGGCGGGCTGTATTATTCAGCGTTTAACGGGTAACCCGATGGCGAGCCCGGAAGTGCTGGGGATAAGCTCCGGTGCGGCGTTCGGCGTGGTCTTGATGCTGTTTGTGGTGCCGGGCAACGCGTTTGGTTGGTTGCTACCCGCGGGGAGTCTGGGGGCGGCGGTGACGCTGCTGATTATCCTGATTGCCGCCGGGCGCGGTGGATTTTCGCCGCACCGCATGCTGCTGGCGGGGATGGCGCTCAGTACCGCATTCACCATGCTGCTGATGATGCTGCAAGCGAGCGGTGACCCACGTATGGCGCAGATCCTGACGTGGATCTCCGGTTCAACCTATAACGCGACCGGTGAGCAGGTGGTGCAGTCGGCTATCGCGATGGTGATTTTACTGCTGCTGGTGCCGCTGTGCCGTCGCTGGTTAACCATTCTGCCGCTGGGCGGTGAGACGGCGCGGTCTATCGGGATGGCGCTCTCTCCGGCACGTATTGGTCTGCTACTACTGGCGGCGTGCCTGACGGCGGCGGCTACGCTGACCATCGGGCCGCTAAGCTTTGTCGGGCTGATGGCACCGCATATTGCGCGCATGATGGGCTTCCGTCGAACGATGCCGCATATTGTGATTTCCGCGCTAATCGGGGGGCTGATGCTGGTGTTTGCCGACTGGTGTGGACGCATGCTGATGTTCCCGTATCAGGTGCCAGCGGGGCTGCTGTCGACCTTTATCGGTGCGCCGTACTTTATCTATCTGTTGAGAAAGCAGAGCCGTTAAAAAGCCGGATGACGCATGCGCTTATCCGGCCTACAGATTGTGCGATTCACGTAGGCCGGGTAAGGCGAAGCCGCCACCCGGCATGTGTCGCTAAATTACAGCTTCGCAAACACCCGACGCGCCGCGTCAATGGTGTTATCAATATCTTCTTCGCTGTGGGCGATGGACATAAAGCCTGCCTCAAACGCCGACGGCGCCAGATACACGCCTTCGTCCAGCATCAGATGGAAGAAACGCTTAAAGCGCTCAACGTCGCATTTCAGTACGTCCTGATAGCAGGTCACTTCTTTGGCATCGGTGAAGAAAATGCCGAACATGCCGCCGACGTTATTCACCACCAGCGGAATACCAGTATCCTGTGCGGCATCCAGCAGGCCCTGTGCCAGTTGGTTGGTCAGCTCGGTCAGCGTCTCGTGTACGCCCGGCAGCGCCACTTCGGTCAGACAGGCAAAGCCTGCCGCCATCGCGATTGGGTTACCGGAAAGCGTACCCGCTTGATACACCGGGCCGGTTGGCGCCAGGGCGTCCATTACGTCGCGACGGCCACCAAACGCCCCGACCGGCATCCCGCCGCCGATGATTTTGCCCAGGCAGGTCAGGTCCGGCACGACGTCGTAGTAGGACTGCGCGCCAGCCAGCGCTACGCGGAAACCGGTCATCACTTCGTCAATAATCAGCAGTGCGCCAAATTCATCGCACAGCGCGCGCAGGCCCGGCAGGAATTCCGGCTGCGGTGGAATGCAGTTCATGTTGCCGGCAACCGGTTCAACGATGATGCAGGCAATTTCCTGCGGGAACTGCTCGAACGCGGCGCGCACGGAAGCGAGGTCGTTGTAGGTGCAGGTCAGCGTATGTTTGGCGAAATCAGCCGGTACGCCAGGTGAGTTTGGCTGGCCGAGGGTCAGCGCGCCGGAGCCCGCTTTCACCAGCAGGCAATCGGCGTGACCGTGGTAGCAGCCTTCGAATTTGATGATTTTGTCACGGCCGGTAAAACCGCGCGCCAGACGAATGGCGCTCATGGTGGCTTCGGTACCGGAGTTCACCATACGTACCATGTCCATGGTGGGCACCAGTTCAGTCACCAGCTTCGCCATGGTCACTTCCATTTCGGTCGGCGCGCCGAAGCTCAGCCCGCGCGAGGCGGCTTCAATAACCGCATTACGGATAGCCGGGTGATTATGACCCAGCACCATCGGCCCCCAGGAACCGACGTAATCGATATAGGCTTTGCCGTCGACGTCATACAGATAGGCGCCGTCCGCACGTTCGATAAACAGCGGTGTACCGCCGACGCCGGTGAAGGCGCGGACCGGTGAGTTGACGCCGCCGGGGATAAGTTCACGCGCTGCGCTATAGAGATGTTCAGATTTGCTCATGGCCAGGATCCTGGTTCGTGAAAAATGTTTTGTTGGCTATTCTAAATTATTCCGTAGAGGTTATGAAATTTTTGCCCATTGTGGCGTGAATGTTGAGCAAGAGAAATGATATAGGCTGTTTTTTTATCAGCCGTGATGAGGGTGAGGTAGAGCTGAAAATGACCCGCCTTATGAGCGGGTTGAGTTTTGTCTCAGTGGAAAAATACGCGTGTTGATGATGGCAATATTGACTTCGCAAGGGGTGCCGTCATCCAGGTAAACGGTCTCATCAAGCTCCAGAACGGAGTCATTCTCTTTGAGATTCAATAAATTAAGGATGTCTTCGTCAACCAGGTTGATAGCCGTTAAATTTTGATCGCGGCGCTGGACCTTTTTACCTGTGATGCTTTCGATATAACTATATTTTGATATTTCGAGCTGGCTTAATTCCATGCTGGTAAACATATTAACCGGCAGATGGATATGCTCAAGGGCGACGGGAATATCGTCAAAACACATCAGGCGTAAAATTTTATAGATCTGATCGCTATTTTTTATCCGTAATGATTGGGCGATTTCCGGTGAAGGTACTTTCATTATGCTGAATTTAATGACTTTTCTGACGCCTTTATGGCCGCTCTTCTGCGCCTGAAAATCAAAAGGCGACAGGGCGTGGAATCTGCCGGAATGGTTGCTTTTACCAATGGCGCCAACGAATAAACCGGAGCCTTTCACGCGATAAATCCGCTGCTGCTCGATCAACAGGCGCGTGGCCTCGCGCACCGTGGCGCGCGTGATGCCGATATTTTTAGCAATAGCAATCTCTGTGTCCAGTTTATCCCCTGGCAAAAGGCCATCGGTCTTTATCTTTCTGAGAATGTAATCGACTACCTCTTTTTGCTTCTCTGTAATGCCATCAACCATCGACTTTTTCCTAACCAATGTGGGCGATAACGCCGCTGGATCCTGTTTACATGTATGCCTGACTTTGTTTTCGGTCGACCAGACAGTTAACGTCATATTGTGAGCAAGTTAACGAATTTGAGTGAACAAACGCCACATCTCAATAAAATGCATTTTTGCATATTGTATCTGGACACGTCTATGTGCATCATCAAGATGACTAGACAAGTAAAACATGTATAGACTTATGTTGAAAGGCGTAAAGATGCAGTAATAATGAGTTTTTTTAAATTAATGCATTGTATTTTAATGTTTATTTTGTTTCTGATTGCCGAAGGAGATTTCAAACCGCGTTGAACCTTATGGCGGAGTGATACAACGATAAAATCTAAGGTTTCTTTCGACATGTCTATTCATGCTGGCGTGGGGAAAACCCCAAAAGCGTTATTGTTGAACGTAAAATCCAGGTAAAAAGAGAGACGTATGAGCAACAGAAAATTAGCGAATGCCATTCGAATTCTGAGCGTTGATGCGATTCAGAAAGCCAACTCCGGCCATCCGGGCGCACCGATGGGTATGGCTGATATTGCCGAGGTCGTATGGCGTCATCACCTTCGCCATAACCCAAAAAACCCGCAGTGGTTTAACCGCGATCGCTATGTGCAGTCGAATGGTCATGGCTCCATGCTGATTTATTCTCTGCTGCACCTCACAGGCTATGACCTGAGCATGAATGACATCCGTGAATTCCGTCAGCTTCACTCTCGTACGCCTGGACACCCGGAGTATGGCTACACGCCTGGCATTGAAACCACCACCGGCCCGTTGGGGCAAGGGGTAGCAAACGCCGTCGGAATGGCCATTGCCGAAAAAGCGCTGGCTGCCGAATTCAATAAGCCTGGGTTTGAGATCGTCGATCACTACACCTGGCTGTTCATGGGTGATGGCTGCCTAATGGAGGGGATCTCCCATGAAGTATGTAGCCTGGCCGGAACGTTAGGGTTGGGTAATCTGATTGCCGTCTGGGACGATAATGGCATCTCTATCGACGGGCACGTTGAAGGCTGGTTCGCTGAAGATACCGCAGCCCGCTTCCGCGCCTATGGCTGGCACGTGATTGAAGGTATTGATGGTCACGACCCGCAGGCGATTGACGCTGCCGTTCGTGAAGCCAAACAGGTCAGCGATAAACCGAGCCTGCTGTGCTGTAAAACCATCATTGGTTTCGGCTCGCCGAATAAAGCAGACAGTCATGAATGCCATGGTTCAGCGCTGGGGGCCGATGAAGTCGCCCTGGTGCGTGAGCGCCTCGAGTGGCCGTATCCGCCGTTTGAAATTCCTGACGATGTGTATGCTGCCTGGGATGCGACCGAAAAAGGGGCTCAGGATGAGCAAGCATGGGACGCGCTGTTTGCTGATTATGCACTGCAATGGCCTGAGCTGGCGGCCGAGTTTTTGCGCCGTATGAAGGGCGAACTGCCTACGCAGTGGGCCGAAAAAATGCAGTTGTACATCGATGAGCTACAGGCTAATCCGGCGTCGCTGGCAACGCGACAGGTGAGTCAGAACTGCTTAAATTTTTTCGCCGGTATGATGCCTGAGTTGATGGGCGGGTCTGCGGATCTTTCGCCGTCTAACCTGACCAGGCATCAGAAGTCTATCGATTTTACCGCCGAGCATGGAGCGGGGAATTATCTCTCTTATGGCGTTCGTGAATTTGGCATGTCAGCCATCATGAATGGCCTGGCGCTGCACGGTGGGTTTATCCCTTACGGCGGTACTTTCCTGATGTTTATGGAATATGCCCGCAATGCGCTGCGTATGGCGGCGCTGATGAAGATTCGCTCCATCTTTGTTTATACCCACGACACCATTGGCTTGGGTGAAGATGGTCCGACGCACCAGCCGGTTGAGCAGTTGGCTTCGCTGCGCCTGACGCCGAATATGGAAACCTGGCGCGGGTGCGATCAGGTGGAAGTGGCGGTCTCCTGGCAGCAGGCGATTGAACGTCAGGACGGCCCATCGGCCTTAGTGCTGACTCGCCAACCGCTTGAACAGCAGGCTCGCAGCACTGAACAACTTAACAATATTGCTCGTGGCGGCTATGTGCTGGTCGAGTGCGATGGCGAACCTGAGCTGATCCTGATATCTGCAGGTTCAGAGGTCGCTTTGGCGGTTGCCGCCGCCCGTACGTTGCAGCAGGAAGGCCACCAGATTCGCGTGGTTTCTATGCCGTGTACTGAACGCTTTGATAAGCAAGATGAAGCCTACAGAGAGTCCGTATTGCCGAAGCACGTGCGTAACCGTCTGGCGATAGAGGCCAGCATTGAAGGGTTCTGGCAGCGCTACACCGGGCTGGATGGGAAGGTTATCGGCATGGACTCCTTTGGTGAATCTGCGCCAGCGAGCGTCCTGTTTAAATACTTTGGCTTTACGAAAGAGAATGTGACTGAAACTGCCCGTCGCATGCTCTAGTCACCCATTTTTATCATCAAGAACGATAGGTAATATCCATGCCAACATTATCCAACTGGCTGAATAAAAACAAAGTTCAGTATGTTCAATCGGTAAGTGACTGGAAAGAGGCGATCCAGATTGCGGGTCGCCCGCTGCTGGATGAAGGGGCGATTTCACCGGTCTATATCGATTCGATTATCAAACAAAAAGAAGAGATCGGCCCCTACTTCGTGATTGCTCCGCGCATCGCGATGCCGCATACGCGGCCAGAGCTGGGCGCGATGGCGCTGGGGCTCTCCATCGTCAAACTGGGGCAGGCGGTTGAGTTCAATTCAGAAGAGAACGATCCGGTGGACGCGATTTTTATGTTCTCCGCTCCGGACAGCAATAGCCACATTGAAATGATTTCGCAGCTCGCCGAAGTGCTGTCAGATGATGAGGTGATGCAGCAGATTTTTAATACGCAAACTACAGAAGAATTGCAGGCGATTTTACTCGGTGAAACGTCGTCTTCTTGTTAATGACACCCCAATCGTAAAAATATGAGGTCTACTATGAAAATTATGGCGGTATGTGGTTCAGGTCTGGGTAGCAGTTTTATGATGGAAATGAACATCAAAAAGGTTCTCAAAAAAATCAATATCACTGCGGACGTTGAACACTCTGATTTAGGTTCCGTAACGCCTGACGTGGCCGATGTTTTCGTTATGGCGAAAGATATTGCCTTCAGCGCTAACTTACCGGCAGATAAAGTTATTGTGATTAATAACATTATCGACCTGAACGAAATTGAACAAAAAATAAAAGACTATTTTGATCAGCAATAATTAAGTCGGGCAAGAAAAATACCCTGCGACAGAGGTTAATATGTTTGTTCAAAACGTTTTACAGCTTATTGTTGATATCCTGAAGGTGCCATCAATCCTTGTCGGGCTGGTGGCGCTGTTCGGCTTGGTTGCACAAAAAAAATCCTTCCCTGATGTCATTAAAGGGACCGTCAAAACGATACTGGGATTCCTGGTATTATCCGGAGGCGCTTTAGTTCTGGTCGGCTCGCTATCGCCGTTAGGTGATATCTTCAAGCAGGCCTTTGATGTGCAGGGTATTATTCCGAACAATGAGGCGATGGTCTCTATTGCGCTGGAAAAATATGGCGCGCCAACCACGCTTATTATGGCGTTCGGTATGGTCGCGAACATTGTGGTCGCCAGATTCACCCGTTTAAAATATATCTATCTGTCCGGGCATGTGACCTTCTACATGGCCTGTATGGTGGCCATTATTCTGTCGGTAGCCGGCTTCGAAGGCGTTCAGCTTATTTATACGGGTTCGCTGGCACTCGGCATGTTAATGGGCTTCTTCCCGGCCATTGCTCAACCTTATATGCGTAAAATTATTGGTAATGACCAGGTTGCTCTGGCGCATACCGGTACGGTTGGCTACGTGCTTTCTGGGTGGATCGGTTCTGTCGTCGGTAAAGGTTCTAAATCTACCGAAGAGATGAACATGCCTAAGAACCTGAGCTTTTTGCGCGATAGCACGATCTCTATCTCTCTGACGATGATGATCATTTATCTGGTCCTGTCGATTTCTGCGGGTAAAGAGTACGTCGAAAGCAACTTTAGCCACGGTCAGAACTACCTGGTGTACTCCTTTATTCAGGCAATCACCTTTGCAGCTGGGGTATTTATTATCCTGCAGGGTGTGCGTTTAATTCTGGCGGAGATCGTTCCGGCATTTACCGGTTTCTCCGAGCGTCTGGTGCCTAACGCACGTCCGGCGCTGGACTGTCCAATCGTCTTCCCGTATGCGCCGAACGCGGTGTTAGTCGGCTTTATCTCAAGTTTTGTCGGTGGTCTGGTGGGGCTGTTCATCCTTGGGCAGCTCAAGTGGGTACTGATTCTGCCGGGCGTCGTCCCTCACTTCTTCTGTGGGGCAACGGCTGGGGTATTCGGTAATGCGACCGGCGGTAAACGCGGCGCGATTCTCGGTGCTTTCGCCCACGGTATTCTGATTACCTTCTTACCGGTTGCGCTGATTCCAGTGCTGGGGGCGCTGGGTTTAACCAACACAACCTTCTCCGATACCGACTTCGGCGTGGTGGGGATTATTCTTGGCAACATGGCGCGCTTTATGACGCCAGGCACCATCACCATGACAATTACCGGTATTTTCGCTCTGCTGGTGGCTTACAATTTCCTCGTGAAAAAGAAGCCTGAACCTGTAGAAGAGTAAGGTACTACACAACATAAAACATGCCTCCGCCGGGAGGCATGTTGACGATACCCCCTTCTTACCAGACGCAGAGATCCCGACACCAGGGACGTCACCGGTCAGGTCCGTTCAAACGATCTTCTGCGCCACTTTCTCTCTATTCGTACTAACCTGTGATGAACTAAGTTTTTACCCTGTTGCAACAAAGCATTCGTAGCGCAATTTTTTCGCGACGTAGCGCACAGGTCTGGTTAAAATGCTCTCCCTTCCTATTTGTATTACCAATTAGTGATGACGGTATGAAAGCAGAAATACCCCCTTTAGAGGCACAGCGGATAGTGCATAAACGTCGCCGCGATGTGGTGCGTAAATTACTGAACCGCGATAAAACACCGCTGATGGTGCTGCTGATGTCCGCCGTAGTCGGCACGCTTGTTGGGTTGGTTGGCGTGGCGTTCGAACATGCGGTCAGTTGGGTGCAGAACGTGCGCATTGGCACGCTGGCACAGGTGGCCGATCGCTGGTTTATCGTCTGGCCGCTGGCGTTTATTCTTTCGGCACTGCTGGCGATGCTGGGCTATTGGCTGGTGCGTCGCTTTGCCCAGGAAGCCGGTGGTTCCGGTATTCCGGAAATAGAGGGCGCGCTGGAAGAATTGCGCCCGGTGCGCTGGTGGCGCGTGCTGCCGGTAAAATTTGTCGGCGGCATGGGCACGCTCGGCGCTGGCATGGTGCTGGGGCGTGAAGGGCCAACGGTGCAGATTGGCGGCAATCTGGGGCGCATGGTGGGGGATATCTTCCGCCAGCGCGGTGAAGAAGCGCGCCATACATTATTGGCAACCGGCGCAGCGGCGGGGCTCTCGGCGGCGTTTAACGCGCCGCTGGCGGGCATTTTGTTCATTATTGAAGAGATGCGCCCGCAGTTTCGCTACAGCCTGATCTCGATTAAAGCCGTGTTTACCGGCGTGATTATGTCGAGCATCGTATTCCGCATCTTCAACGGTGAAACGCCGGTGATTGAGGTGGGCAAGCTGACCAATGCGCCGGTTAACACCCTGTGGCTGTATATGGTGCTAGGGATCGTCTTTGGCTGCTTCGGGCCGCTGTTTAATACCCTGGTGCTGAAAACTCAGGACATGTTCTTCCGCATTCACGGTGGGAATATTAAAAAGTGGGTGCTGATTGGCGGTCTGATCGGCGGCGGCTGCGGCGTGCTGGGGCTGATGCAACCGGCGGCGGCGGGGGGCGGATTTAACCTGATCCCGATTGCCGCGGCGGGCAACTATACCATCGGCGCGCTGTTGTTTCTGTTTATCGCCCGCGTGGTGACCACATTGCTGTGTTTCTCCTCCGGCGCTCCGGGCGGGATTTTTGCGCCCATGCTGGCGCTGGGCACGCTATTGGGCACGGCGTTCGGTACGGCGGCAGCGAGTCTGTTCCCGGCCTATCATCTGGATGCGGGCACTTTTGCGATTGCCGGCATGGGGGCGCTTCTGGCGGCCTCGGTACGCGCGCCGTTAACCGGTATTGTGCTGGTGCTGGAGATGACCGATAACTATCAGCTCATTTTGCCAATGATTATTACCGGACTCGGTGCCACGCTATTAGCCCAGTTCCTCGGCGGGCAGCCGCTGTATGCGACCATTCTGGCGCGTACGCTGGCAAAACAAGAAGCAGAGCAAGAGGCGAAAGCTCGGCAGGCGGCCCCGGAGAATACTTGAACGATTTACCAGGGTATTAGATAATGACCCAAAGAGTCGGGTTAATAATTGCCCAGACTAGCTGTAGTAATGGGAGCATAAAATGAGTGATGACGTAGCGCTGCCGCTGGAGTTTACCGACGCCGCAGCCAAAAAAGTAAAAGTCCTGATTGCGGATGAAGAGAATCCAAACCTGAAGCTGCGCGTGTATATCACGGGCGGCGGCTGCAGCGGCTTCCAGTATGGCTTTACCTTTGACGATCAGATCAACGAAGGCGACATGACCATCGAAAAACAGGGCGTAGGCCTGGTGGTTGATCCGATGAGCCTGCAGTATCTGGTGGGCGGTTCCGTCGACTACACCGAAGGGCTGGAAGGTTCACGCTTTATCGTGACCAACCCGAACGCAACCAGCACCTGCGGCTGCGGTTCTTCCTTCAGCATCTGATGAGTCTCTGGTGCAATGCCGGTCACGTTGTCGGCCGAATAAGCAAAGCGCCATCCGGCAGATTCTGCGCAGGTTGCCGGATGGCGGCGTAAACGCCTTATCCGGCCTACCGTGATAGCCTACCTTGCGGTAGGCTATTTTGTTTTATGCATCTGGGGTTAGCGCCCGTTATCGTCCAGTGCGAAGGTCGGCAGCTTCAGGTGCCAGCGAATGGCCGCCAGGCGAATGGCCAGCGTGACCACCATCCCCATCATACTGGCGTTCTCCAGCGGCACGTCGAAGGTGTAGTAGGCCGTCGCGTGGACAATCCCGCCAATAATGCACGCCGTGGCGTAGATCTCGGTGCGCAGGATCATCGGCACTTCGCGCGCCAGCACGTCACGGATGATCCCCCCGCCGACGCCGGTCACCACGCCCATGCAGATGGCAACCAGCGGCCCGGAGTGGGCGAGGAAGGCTTTATTCACGCCGATACCGACGAACACCGCCAGCCCGACGGCGTCGAGCACCGGCAGCACCCATTTCGGCAGACGGCGCGGCTGGCGCACCAGTACGATGGTTAACATACAGGTGACCATTGCCACGACCAGGTCGGTGGGATCTTTTACCCAAAACACCGGGCCGTTAGCGAGCGCCATATCGCGAATGGTGCCGCCGCCGACGGCGGTGACCACGCCGAGCACCAGTACGCCGAACGGGTCCATGCGCAGCTTTCCTGCCAGTAATACGCCAGAAACGGCGAAAACCATGGTGCCAACAATATCCAGCCAGTAAACAAGCATGACCAATTATCCCGTTAATGAACCTGCTCCAGCGCAGTACAGAGTTGTTTTGCGGCAAGGATAATACGTGGGCTCGCGCGTTCAAACCAGTCACTATTCAGCGGAATGACCGGGACTGTGAGCTGGCTAGCCCAGTACTGCTGAATTTTCGGAATTTGACTCTCGTCTCCGGCGGCAACAATCGCCTGCGGCTGACGGGTCAACACCTGCTCGCGGCTGACCTGTGGCCAGGCGACGCGGCTGTCGGCAAAAACGTTCTGCCCACCGCAAATTTCCAGTACCTGGTTTTGAATCGCATTTTTATTACTGGTGAAAATCGGGTTAAAGCCGAACTGCATAAACACGCGTTTTTTCGGCGCGCTGGCGTATTGAGCCTTCAGCTGCGCGTAGTCGTGTAATAAGTCGGCGGCAGCCTGTTCGGCTTTTTGCGGCTGCGGGCTCCACTTTGCCAGCGCGCGCAGCGCGTCGGCAATATCTTCAATACGGTGTGAATCAATCCACAGTACGGTGATGCCCAGCGAGCGCAGCTGATTGACCTGTCGCTCGGCGTTGCCTTCCTTCCACGCCAGCACGACGTCGGGGTGCAGTGCAACGATACGCTCAAGGTTGATACCCTGCCACGAGGCGACCTGTTCAATCTGCTTGGCGGCCGCGGGATAGTCTGACCAGGCGCTGACGCCAACGGGGACGATCCCAGCGGCGAAGGCCAGTTCGGTATTGGCTGGGGAGAGAGAGATAACCCGCGGCGCGGCAGTTAGCCACGCCGGGGCGCTAAACAGCAGGGCCAGCAGCCCGGTGAGAAGCCGCTTAGCCACGCGCCAGCTTCTGCACCAGCGCTTCAACCATCAGGGTTGACTGCTTAGCCGCGACGGCCAGGAACTCGTCAAAGCTGAGGTGAGACTCTTTGTCTGCCACGTCGGAGATGGCGCGCACCACCACGAACGGCACGGCAAAGCTGTGACACACGTGGGCAATTGCGGTCGCTTCCATTTCAACGGCAATCGCTTGTGGGAAGTTGCGGCGGATTTTTGCCAGCCCTTCGGCACCGTTAATGAAGGCATCGCCGCTGACAATCAGGCCGCGAACGGCGTTCAGATCCAGCGCCTTAATGCAGGATTGCGCCGCGGTAATCAGTTTTTCGTCGGCTTTAAACGCTGCCGGGCAACCGGCCATTTGCCCAATTTCGTAGCCGAATGCGGTGACGTCGGCATCATGGTAGCGCGCTTCGTCGGAGACCACGATATCGCCCACTTTCAGCGTCGGCGCCAGGCCACCCGCAGAACCGGTGTTGATCACCACGTCCGGCTGGCAGCGCTCCAGCAGCAGGGCGGCACCCATCGCGGCAGCCACTTTACCAATGCCTGACTTCAGTAGCGCAACGTCAACGCCGTTCAACTGACCGGTGTAGATTTCGCTACCGCCGAGGGTGATAGTTTGACGATTTTCGATTTTGTCACGCAGCAGCGTCACTTCTTCTTCCATTGCGCCAATAATGCCGATTTTCATAGATTTACTCGCGATATGCCATGTTTAAAGGCATAGTTTATCATGCGGTTCGACGGAAGCGCATGTCTTGTAATGAGTGGCTCGCGATGGAGAGGCTATGGCTAAGATTGATTTTCGCAACAAAATTAACTGGCGTCGGCGCTATCGCTCACCGCAGGGCGCGGGCTCGGAGCATGAAATTCTGCGCATTTTTGAAAGCGACCGTGGGCGCATTATTAACTCGCCCGCCATTCGCCGCCTGCAGCAGAAAACCCAGGTGTTCCCGCTGGAACGCAACGCTGCCGTCCGCACGCGCCTGACCCACTCGATGGAGGTGCAGCAGGTGGGGCGCTATATCGCCAAAGAGATCCTCAGCCGCCTGAAAGAGAAAAAGCTGCTGGCTGCCTACGGGCTCGACGAGCTGACCGGGCCGTTTGAGAGCGTGGTTGAAATGGCCTGTCTGATGCACGATATCGGCAACCCGCCGTTCGGCCACTTTGGCGAAGCGGCGATCAACGATTGGTTCAGCCAGCGTCTGGCGCCGAAAGACGCGCTGGGCCAGCCGCTCAGCCACGACCGCTGTGAGGTGGTCAGCCTGCGGCTGCGCGAGGGAGAAGAGGCGCTGAACGGGCTGCGCCGTAAGGTGCGCCAGGATTTATGTCACTTCGAGGGCAACGCGCAGGGCATTCGCCTGGTACACACCTTAATGCGCATGAATCTGACCTGGGCGCAGGTGGGGTGCATTTTGAAATACACCCGCCCGGCCTGGTGGGCGGGCGAGACGCCGGCGACCCACAGTTATTTAATGAAAAAACCGGGCTACTACCTGGCCGAAGAACAGTATATTGCGCGCTTACGTAAAGAACTTGATTTAGCGCCTTACAATCGCTTCCCATTAACCTGGATTATGGAAGCGGCCGATGATATTTCTTATTGTGTCGCTGACCTTGAAGATGCGGTAGAAAAACGCATCTTTAGCGTTGAGCAGCTGTATCAGCATTTATACGATGCCTGGTCGGATCATGCCAAAGGCTCACTGTTCGCACAGGTGGTGGAAAATGCCTGGGATAAATCGCGCGCCAATTCATTAAGCCGCAGTGCTGAAGATCAGTTCTTTATGTATTTACGGGTCAATACGCTAAATAAATTGGTGCCCTATGCGGCACAGCGGTTTATTGATAATTTGTCGCAGATTTATACCGGTGATTTTAATCACGCGCTGCTGGAAGATGAAAGTAGCTATAGTAAATTGCTGGATGTTTATAAAAATGTTGCGAGAAAACATGTCTTTAGTCATCCTGAGGTCGAGCAGCTTGAATTACAGGGCTACCGCGTTATTGGCGGGTTACTGGATATCTATGGGCCGTTGCTTAAATTATCCTTAAGCGATTTCAGCGAGCTGGTAGAACAGGAAAGAGTCCGTCACTTGCCGATTGAGTCACGGCTTTTCTGCAAACTTTCAACCCGCCATCGTTTAGCCTATGTTGAGGCGGTAAACAAAATTCCGCGCGAGAGCGTGGAGTTCCCGGTGATGGAATATTATTATCGCTGTCGCCTGTTGCAGGATTATATCAGCGGTATGACCGATCTCTACGCATGGGATGAATATCGACGGCTGATGGCGGTAGAATAATCAGAAGTTTTGTAAAGACGCTCAATAAATTTTTACTTTTCCAACGCACCGTAAAACGGAACTTAGTGCCATAAAGTGAATCTGATAGTCACGACACAGCAATTTTGCGTAATCTGATATTGAGATTGAAACACATGAAAAAAACCACGTTAGCAATGAGTGCACTGGCTCTTAGTTTAAGTCTGGCTCTGTCTCCGTTGTCCGCTAGCGCGGCCGAGACGGCATCTTCCACCGCATCCGCTGCCCAGCCTATGCCTAGCCTGGCACCGATGCTGGAAAAGGTAATGCCGTCAGTCGTCAGCATTAATGTTGAGGGCAGCACAACGGTAAACACGCCGCGCATGGGCCGTAATTTCCAGCAGTTCTTCGGCGACAACTCGCCGTTCTGCCAGGACGGTTCACCGTTCCAGAGCTCGCCGTTCTGTCAGGGCGCGGGCCCGAGCGCTGGCGGCCAGCCGCAGCAGCAGCAGAAATTTATGGCGCTGGGTTCCGGGGTGGTGATTGACGCGGCCAAAGGCTACGTCGTGACCAACAACCACGTGGTCGATAACGCCAACGTGATTAAGGTTCAACTGAGCGATGGGCGCAAGTTCGATGCCAAAGTGGTCGGTAAGGACCCGCGTTCCGACATCGCGCTGATTCAGATTCAGGACCCGAAAAACCTGACCGCGATTAAGCTGGCGGATTCCGACGCACTGCGCGTAGGTGACTATACCGTCGCCATCGGTAACCCGTTCGGCCTGGGCGAAACCGTGACTTCAGGTATCGTCTCGGCGCTGGGGCGTAGCGGTCTGAACGTCGAAAACTACGAAAACTTTATCCAGACCGATGCGGCGATCAACCGCGGTAACTCCGGCGGCGCGCTGGTTAACCTGAACGGCGAACTGATCGGGATTAACACCGCAATCCTCGCGCCGGACGGCGGCAACATCGGTATCGGTTTTGCTATCCCGAGTAACATGGTGAAAAACCTGACCGACCAGATGGTGAAATTTGGTCAGGTGAAACGCGGTGAGCTGGGCATTATGGGTACTGAGCTGAACTCCGAGCTGGCGAAAGCGATGAAAGTCGACGCTCAGCGCGGCGCCTTCGTCAGCCAGGTGATGCCGAACTCTTCCGCCGCGAAAGCGGGCATCAAAGCGGGCGACGTTATTACCGAGCTGAACGGCAAGCCGATCAGCAGCTTCGCAGCCCTGCGTGCGCAGGTAGGCACCATGCCGGTGGGCAGCAAAATCACCCTCGGCCTGCTGCGCGACGGTAAGCCGGTAACGGTTAACCTTGAACTGCAGCAGAGCAGCCAGAATCAGGTTGAGTCCAGCAGCATCTTCAACGGGATTGAAGGCGCAGAGATGAGCAACAAAGGCCAGGACAAAGGCGTGGTGGTGAATTCGGTGAAAGCCGGCACCCCGGCCGCACAGATTGGCCTGAAGAAAGGTGACGTTATCGTGGGAGCAAACCAGCAGGCGGTGAAAAATATCGCCGAGCTGCGCAAAATCCTCGACAGCAAACCGTCCGTACTGGCGCTGAATATTCAGCGTGGCGATAGCACTATCTACCTGCTGATGCAGTAATCCTCACCCCAACCCTTTCCCCGCCCGGGGAAAGGGTTTCTTTCTGCGTAATGTGAAGCTTCCCACAACTCCATAGATCTCAACCGTGCTTTGTGCATTTGCACAGTGCAGGGGATTCTCATCTTTCTTATCATGTAACCTGCTCACAGGAGGGGTTCATGGCTAGCTGGCATCTTGATACAAAAATGGCGCAGGATATTGTGGCGCGAACCATGCGCATCATTGATACCAATATCAACGTAATGGATGCTCGTGGGCGCATTATCGGCAGCGGCGATCGCGAGCGTATTGGTGAATTGCACGAAGGCGCGCTGTTGGTACTGTCTCAGGGCAGGGTGGTGGATATTGACGATGCGGTGGCGCGCCATCTGCACGGCGTCCGGCAAGGCATCAATCTACCGCTGCGTCTGGAGGGGGAAATCGTCGGCGTTATTGGCCTGACCGGTGAACCGGAGACGCTGCGCAAATACGGTGAGCTGGTGTGCATGACGGCGGAGATGATGCTTGAGCAGTCTCGGTTGATGCACCTGCTGGCGCAGGATAGCCGTTTGCGTGAAGAGCTGGTGATGAACCTGATCCAGGCCGAAGAGAACACGCCCGCGCTGACCGAATGGGCACAGCGTCTGGGCATTGACCTCAATCAGCCGCGCGTGGCGGCGGTGGTGGAAGTGGACAGCGGCCAGCTGGGTGTCGATAGCGCGATGGCGGAACTGCAGCAGCTGCAAAACGCGCTGACCACCCCGGAGCGCAATAACCTGATTGCCATTGTCTCGCTGACCGAAATGGTGGTACTGAAGCCGGCGCTCAACCCCTTTGGCCGCTGGGATGCCGAAGATCACCAGAAGCGCGTTGAGCAGCTGATTGCGCGGATGAAAGAAAACGGCCATCTGCGTTTTCGCGTGGCGCTCGGCAACTATTTTACCGGGCCGGGCAGCATTGCCCGCTCGTATCGCACCGCGCGCACCACCATGATGGTGGGTAAGCAGCGGATGCCGGAAAGCCGCAGCTATTTCTATCAGGATTTAATGTTGCCGGTACTGCTCGATAGCCTGCGCGGCGGCTGGCAGGCGAATGAACTGTCGCGTCCGCTAATGCGCCTGAAGGCAATGGACAACAACGGCCTGCTGCGCCGTACGCTAGCCGCGTGGTTTCGCCATAACGTGCAGCCGCTGGCCACGTCAAAAGCGCTGTTTATTCACCGTAATACGCTGGAGTATCGCCTGAACCGTATCTCTGAACTGACGGGATTGGATTTGGGGAATTTCGATGACAGGCTGCTGTTGTATATTGCGCTACAGCTGGATGAGCAGCGGTGATAAAACCCGGTTGTGATATTGATGCACACTTTGTGGTTTGCGTAGACCTGATAAGCGTAGCGCCATCAGGCATGGCACTTGCACATTGCCGGGTGGCGGCTTCGCCTTACCCGGCCTACGAATACATTCACCCGCAGCTACTTACGCGTTAGCTTTTCCAGATCGGCTTCAATTTCGCTGATCTTGTTGGTCACAACGCTTTCGAGGTGACGCAGATCGTCCAGGATCTTACGCTTCAGATCGACTTCTGTGCGATCTCGCTGGCAGAGCTGATCCAGCTCGTCGATCACGTAGCGCAGATTTGGGCTGATTTCCTGCACTTCTTTGAAGCCCTGTCCCACGCCGTCACCGGCGATGGTTTTACGCTGACGCGGATACTTGAACTTGACGCTCTTGGCAAAAAACTCGCCTTTATCCTTCTGGAAATAGATTTTCAGGATATCGTTGTTGGCTTCCTGCCGGAGGCTGTAACGATCGATTTCATCGGGATTGGTAATCCCTAAACTTTTCAGATTATCGTACATAGCGGCACCCCTGATCTAAATTAACTATTGAATAATTAACGAAAAAATCTATTTCCGCCAGCTTACGAATAAAAAAAAGCGGGGTAGCCCCCGCTTTTTCGCATCTTATTAATCGATAGTACGCAGCAGCTCGTTGATACCCACTTTACCGCGGGTCTTCGCATCGACCTTCTTCACGATGACCGCGCAGTACAGGCTGTACTTGCCGTCTTTAGAAGGCAGATTGCCGGAAACGACAACGGAGCCTGCCGGTACGCGACCATAGAAGACTTCGCCGGTTTCGCGATCGTAGATTTTGGTGCTCTGACCGAGGTACACGCCCATGGAGATCACGGAACCTTCTTCAACGATCACGCCTTCAACCACTTCAGAACGCGCGCCGATGAAGCAGTTGTCTTCGATGATGGTTGGGTTCGCCTGCAGCGGTTCCAGTACGCCACCGATGCCGACGCCGCCGGACAGGTGAACGTTTTTACCGATTTGCGCGCAGGAGCCAACGGTTGCCCAGGTATCGACCATGGAGCCTTCGTCAACGTAAGCGCCGATGTTCACATAGGATGGCATCAGTACGGTGTTACGCGCGATATAAGCGCCCTGGCGAACGGCTGCCGGTGGCACGACGCGGAAACCTTCTTTCTGGAAACGCGCTTCATCGTAGTCGGCGAATTTCATCGGTACTTTATCGAAGTAGCGGCTTTCCGCACCGTCGATAACCTGGTTATCGTTAATACGGAAAGAGAGCAGAACCGCTTTCTTCAGCCACTGGTGAGTGACCCACTGGCCGTCAATCTTTTCAGCGACACGCAGCGCGCCGGAATCCAGCAGGGAAATCACCTGGTTAACCGCTTCGCGGGTTACGGTATCCACATTTGCCGGCGTGATGTCGGCGCGACGCTCAAAAGCGGACTCAATAACGTTCTGTAATTGCTGCATTGTTTCTCTTTCCATTTACTTAAAAAAAATACGTTACCCTTTATCGTTTGGATTGAGGGCTGCTGTCAACCGTTGTTGCACTTCTTGTTGCAGCTCATTATTAAGGGCACGCCGGTCGGCGGTGGCGATTATAAATAAATCTTCTACTCGTTCACCAATTGTCGTAATTCTGGCCCCGTGGAGCGAAATGCCGAGGTCGGCAAACACCTGACCGACGCGGGCGAGCAGCCCAGGTTGGTCGAGCGCGATCAGCTCAAGGAATGAGCGGCGGTCGGTATGGGTCGGCAGGAAATTGACTTCGGTATCCACCGAAAAGTGGCGCAGCTTGGCCGCCTGACGACGCGGCTGCGGCGGCTGCCAGCTGCGCTGGGTAATTGCCTGCTCGAGCCCTAAGCGGATTGCTTCATGACGATCGCTGGACAGCGGGCTGCCGTCCGGTTCGAGCACGATGAATGAGTCCATCGCCATGCCGTCGCGGGTGGTGAAAATCTGCGCGTCGTGCACGCTCAGGTTGCGGCGATCCAGTTCGGCGCACACGGCGGCGAACAGGTACGGCCGATCGGGGCTCCAGATAAAGATCTCGGTGCCGCCACGGGTGGCCTGTGGGCTGAGCAGGATCATCGGCTGGGTCAGGTCGTGTTTGAGCAGATGACGGGCGTGCCAGGCCAGCTGGTTTGGCGTATGGCGCACAAAGTAGTTGGCGCGACAGCGGTTCCAGATTTGATGCAGCGCCTCTTCGTCGATGTTGTCCATGCGCAGCAGCGCCAGCGCCTGCATCTGGTGATGACGGACGCGTTCGCGCATATCCGGCGTGTTTTGCATCCCGCGGCGCAGCTGTTTTTCAGTGGCGAAGTACAGCTCGCGCAGCAGGCTCTGCTTCCAGCTGTTCCACAGCGTTTCGTTGGTGGCACAGATATCGGCCACCGTCAGGCACACCAGGAAGCGCAGGCGGTGCTCGGTCTGTACTTCTTCAGCAAACTGCTTGATGACTTCCGGGTCCTGGATATCGCGGCGCTGGGCGGTGACGGACATCAGCAGATGCTGGCGCACCAGCCAGGCGACCAGCTGGGTTTCGCGCGAGTTCAGCCCGTGCAGTTCGGCAAACTTCAGCACGTCCTGCGCGCCGAGGATGGAATGGTCGCCGCCGCGGCCTTTTGCAATATCGTGGAACAGGGCGGCAATCAGAATCAGCTCCGGGTGGTTCAGGCGCGGCCACAGGTCGACGCACAGCGGATGGCGCGAGCGGGTTTCTTCGTGAGCGAAACTTTCGAGCTTTAGCAGCACGCGGATGGTGTGTTCATCAACGGTATAGGCGTGGAACAGGTCGAACTGCATCTGGCCGACAATATACGACCACTGCGGCATATAGGCCCACAGCACGCTGTGGCGATGCATTGGCAGCAGACCGCGGCTGACCGCACCAGGGTGGCGCAGCATGTTCAGGAACAGCGAACGCGCCTCGGGGATATAGCACAGCGGCTCGGTAAGATGACGCCGCGCGTGGCGTAGGTGGCGCAACGTAGTGGAATAGATGCCAGTGATATTGCTGTTACGCACCATCATATAGAACATGCGCAGGATCGCCTGCGGCTCGCGAATAAACAGCGTGTCGTCGCGCAAATCGATCAGCGTACCGCGCAGCTGGAAGTCGTCGTCGATGGCGCGTGGCTTTTCGTCTTCGGTCAGCGCCAGGATTGCCTCATCAAACAGCTGCAGCAGCATGTGGTTCAGCTCGCCGACGCGGCGGGTAACGCGATAGAAGTCCTTCATCATGTGTTCGATCGGCTGATTGCCTTCACCGGCATACTTCAGGCGTTGGGCGACGCTAAGCTGACGGTCGAACAGCAGGCGGTTGTCGTAGCGGGTTAGTTCCAGATGCAGGGCAAAGCGAATGCGCCACAGCAGATGCAGACACTCATTGAGTTCGTTACGCTCTGCTTCGGTCAGGAAGCCAAAGCTGACCATTTCGTCAAGCGAGGTGGCGCCGAAGTGGCGGCGGGCGACCCACTGAATGGTGTGGATGTCGCGCAGGCCTCCCGGGCTGCTTTTAATGTCCGGCTCCAGATTGTAGCTGGTGCCGTGGTAGCGCTGGTGGCGCGCCTCCTGTTCGGCCACTTTGGCCGGGAAGAACGTTTCTGACGGCCAGAAGCCTTCGCTGAAAATATGCTTTTGCAGTTCGAGGAACAGCGCGACGTCGCCAATCAGCAGCCGCGACTCAATCAGGTTGGTCGCGACGGTTAAGTCAGATAAGCCTTCCAGCAGACACTCTTCCAGCGTGCGAACGCTGTGGCCCACTTCCAGCTTGAGATCCCACAGCAGCGTCAGCAGTTCGCCGATTTTCTGCGCCTGTTCGTCGGGCAGTTTTTTACGGCTGAGGATCAGCAGGTCGACGTCCGAAAGCGGATGTAGCTCGCCGCGGCCGTAGCCGCCGACGGCAACCAGCGCGGCGTCTTCCACGGCACCAAAACCGTACAGTAGCCATAGCCGCTGTAACAATTGGTCGATGAATTCGGTGCGGGCTTCAATCAGCTGCTCGGCGCTGACGCCATCGTCGAAAGCGACGCCCAGCCAGCGCTGGAAATCGTCCAGCCGGCTTTTAATATCGGTGCAGTTGAGGCTGCTTTCTGGCCACTCAACCGGATTTTCCGGTTGGCCGGGCAGGGCGGGAAGGGGGGTACAAGCCAGTTCAGGTAAGGAGTTACTCATTGCGCCACCCATAAGAAAAAACGATTACCCATAAAAAAGCCGGCGTGCGCCGGCTTTTCGTTAGTCGTTGTGCGAGATTATCGCCGGGATGGTGTCATCCGAGCGTAACGTCAGTATTTCGCAGCCGTTGTCCGTCACCACAATAGTATGCTCGTACTGTGCAGACAAGCTTCGGTCTTTGGTTTTTACCGTCCAGCCGTCTTTCATTGTGCGGATTTCTTTCTTACCGGCGTTGACCATCGGTTCAATGGTGAAGGTCATGCCCTGTTTCAGCACCACGTCGGTTTCGCGAGAATCGTAGTGCAGCACCTGCGGCTCTTCGTGGAAGCCGCGGCCGATGCCGTGACCGCAGTATTCACGCACCACCGAGAAGCCTTCAGCTTCAACGAACTTCTGAATCGCCGCACCGATTTCGCGCAGGTTGATGCCCGGCTTCACCATTTTGAGCGCCAGGTACAGGCTCTCCTGAGTGACGCGGCACAGACGCTCGCCGAGAATGGTCGGTTTGCCGACGATAAACATTTTGGAGGTGTCGCCGTGGAACTCATCCTTAATGACCGTCACGTCGATGTTAACGATGTCGCCGTCTTTCAGGTGCTTTTCGTCATCGGGGATACCGTGGCACACCACTTCATTAATAGAAATGCAGACCGATTTCGGATAGCCGTGGTAGCCAAGGCAGGCAGAGATCGCTTTTTGTTCGTTAACGATATAGTCGTTGCAAATGCGATCCAGCTCGCCGGTGGTCACGCCAGGCTTCACGTGCGGGGCAATCATTTCGAGCACTTCGGCAGCCAGACGGCCGGCAACGCGCATTTTTTCAATGTCTTCTGGGGTCTTAATAGAAATAGCCATGGAATATGTCCATCAGTGTCGATTTTTTCGACAATAATTGAGTATTAGTGATGTCAATGTTAACAGCCAGGAGCACTGCCTGCCAAATTGAGAATCATTCTGAACTTCGCCTTTCGTGCCCTGCGGGGCAGATAACAACTGTTGGTGTCTTCACCAATTTTATGGTATAAAGCGCGCCGAACTTCCGTTCATTGTTTTGTCCGGAAGCGACAAATCTCACTTTGTGTAAATAACACACACGTATCGACACATATTCCGGGGTGCCCTTTGGGGTCGGTAATATGGGATACGTGGAGGCATAACCCCAACTTTATCTATAGAGGTTTTAACCATGGCAACTGTTTCCATGCGCGACATGCTCAAGGCTGGTGTTCACTTCGGTCACCAGACCCGTTACTGGAACCCGAAAATGAAGCCTTTCATCTTCGGCGCGCGTAACAAAGTTCACATCATCAACCTTGAGAAAACTGTACCGATGTTCAACGAAGCTCTGGCTGAACTGAACAAGATCTCTTCTCGTAAAGGCAAAATCCTTTTCGTTGGTACTAAACGCGCTGCAAGCGAAGCTGTGAAAGAAGCTGCTCTGAGCTGCGACCAGTTCTTCGTGAACCATCGCTGGCTGGGCGGTATGCTGACTAACTGGAAAACCGTTCGTCAGTCCATCAAACGTCTGAAAGATCTGGAAACTCAGTCTCAGGACGGTACTTTCGACAAGCTGACCAAGAAAGAAGCGCTGATGCGTACTCGTGAGCTTGAGAAACTGGAAAACAGCCTGGGCGGTATCAAAGACATGGGCGGCCTGCCGGACGCACTGTTCGTTATCGATGCTGACCACGAACACATTGCTATCAAAGAAGCGAACAACCTGGGTATCCCGGTATTCTCTATCGTTGATACCAACTCTGATCCAGATGGCGTTGATTTCGTTATCCCGGGTAACGACGATGCAATCCGTGCTGTGACCCTGTACCTGAGCGCTGTCGCTGCTACCGTTCGTGAAGGCCGTTCTTCCGATCTGGCTTCCCAGGCGGAAGAAAGCTTCGTAGAAGCTGAGTAATAAGGCACGCTCGTTAGAGCCCTTATAAACCAGGTAGTAACACGTTTGGTTAGGGGGCCTGTTTATGGCCCCCTTTTTCACTTTTAAATCTGTGCGGTTTCAGGCCGGGCAGATCAAATCTTCCGAGGATTTTAGAATGGCTGAAATTACCGCTTCCCTGGTAAAAGAGCTGCGTGAACGTACTGGCGCAGGCATGATGGATTGCAAAAAAGCCCTGACTGAAGCTAATGGCGACATCGAGCTGGCAATCGAAAACATGCGTAAATCTGGCGCGATCAAAGCGGCTAAAAAAGCAGGCAACGTTGCTGCTGACGGCGTGATCAAAACCAAAATCAACGGCCACGTTGCTTTCATTCTGGAAGTTAACTGCCAGACTGACTTCGTTGCTAAAGATGCTGGTTTCCAGGCATTTGCAGACAAAGTTCTGGACGCTGCTGTTGCGGGTAACATCACCGACGTTGAAGTTCTGAAAGCACAGTTCGAAGAAGAACGTGTTGCGCTGGTTGCTAAAATCGGTGAGAACATCAACATCCGTCGCGTAGCTTCCCTGGAAGGTGACGTTCTGGGCAACTACCAGCACGGTGCGCGCATCGGTGTTCTGGTTGCAGCTAAAGGCGCTGACGAAGAGCTGGTTAAACAGCTGGCAATGCACGTTGCTGCAAGCAAACCAGAATTCGTTAAGCCGGAAGACGTATCCGCTGAAGTGGTAGAGAAAGAATACCAGGTACAGCTGGATATCGCGATGCAGTCTGGTAAGCCGAAAGAAATCGCAGAGAAAATGGTTGAAGGCCGCATGAAGAAATTCACCGGCGAAGTTTCTCTGACCGGTCAGCCGTTCGTTATGGATCCGAGCAAGTCTGTTGGCCAGCTGCTGAAAGAGCACAACGCTGACGTGACTGGCTTCATCCGCTTCGAAGTGGGCGAAGGCATCGAGAAAGTTGAGACTGACTTCGCAGCAGAAGTTGCTGCCATGTCCAAGCAGTCTTAATTGCAGTAAAGGAGCCGCCTGAGGGCGGCTCTCTTTTGTGTCGTAAAGAATCGCAGTACAGAAAGAACATCGTCATGTGGAAATCAGCCAGCTCCTATAGGGGCTAAGTGGCAAGGAACGCATGATGTCACTCGAATTTAACCATCCCATTCGTGACACTCTCAGGAAAGAAAATGGCTACCAACGCAAAACCTGTCTACAAACGTATTCTGCTTAAGCTTAGCGGTGAAGCATTGCAGGGGACTGAAGGCTTCGGTATTGACGCAAGTATTCTTGACCGCATGGCGCAAGAGATTAAAGAACTTGTCGAGCTGGGCATCCAGGTGGGTGTCGTCATTGGTGGTGGCAACCTGTTCCGCGGTGCGGGTCTGGCGAAAGCCGGTATGAACCGCGTTGTGGGCGACCACATGGGCATGCTGGCTACGGTAATGAACGGTCTGGCAATGCGTGACGCACTGCATCGCGCCTATGTGAACGCCCGCCTGATGTCGGCAATCCCGCTGAATGGCGTTTGCGACAACTACAGCTGGGCAGAGGCGATCAGCCTGCTGCGTAACAACCGCGTCGTGATTCTGTCCGCCGGTACCGGCAACCCGTTCTTCACCACCGACTCCGCAGCCTGCCTGCGCGGCATCGAAATTGAAGCCGACGTGGTGCTGAAAGCAACCAAAGTTGACGGCGTATTCACCGCTGACCCGGCGAAAGACCCGTCAGCCACCATGTACGAACAGCTGACCTACAGCGAAGTACTGGATAAAGAACTGAAAGTCATGGATCTGGCTGCCTTCACGCTGGCCCGTGACCACAAACTGCCAATTCGCGTATTCAACATGAACAAACCGGGCGCTCTGCGTCGCGTGGTCATGGGCGAAAAAGAAGGCACTTTAATTACGGAATAATTTCCGTTACTGCCATTTCCGGGTAAGATTCGCTTTTATCTGGCAGAATTCAGATATTCTGTGGCTTGATTTAAACGAGACTATACTTAAGCACATTCTCTGTACTGTGTGGCCGTTTGGTCGACTGAGACTAGTTTTCAAGGATTCGTAACGTGATTAGCGATATCAGAAAAGATGCTGAAGTACGCATGGACAAATGCGTTGAAGCGTTCAAAAACCAAATCAGCAAAATTCGCACGGGTCGTGCTTCTCCCAGCCTGCTGGATGGCATTGTCGTTGAGTATTACGGCACAGCAACCCCGCTGCGTCAGCTGGCGAGCGTCACCGTAGAAGATACCCGTACGCTGAAAATCAACGTGTTCGACCGCTCTATGGGCCCGGCCGTTGAGAAAGCGATCATGGCGTCTGACCTCGGTCTGAACCCAAGCTCTGCGGGTACCGATATCCGCGTTCCGCTGCCTCCGCTGACGGAAGAACGTCGTAAAGACCTGACCAAAATCGTTCGTGGCGAAGCCGAACAGGCGCGCGTTTCCGTGCGTAACGTTCGTCGTGATGCGAACGACAAAGTGAAGGCGCTGCTGAAAGACAAAGAGATCAGCGAAGACGACGATCGCCGTTCTCAGGAAGAAGTACAAAAACTGACTGATGCTGCTATCAAGAAAGTTGAAGCCGCACTGGCAGAGAAAGAAGCCGAGCTGATGCAGTTCTAAGCTGTGTAAGTGGTGCGATGAACGCCGTACAGGAAGCATAAGCGCTTCGCTGGCGGCGTTTTGCATTTTATCAATCCTGGATCTCTCATGAAGCGATTAACTGTTCTGGGCTCAACAGGCTCTATCGGCTGCAACACGCTGGACGTGGTGCGTCATAACCCCGAGAGTTTTGCCGTCACGGCGCTGGTAGCGGGCAAAAATGTCGACCGGATGGTCGAACAATGTCTGGAATTTGCTCCGCGCTATGCGGTGATGGACGATGCCAGAAGTGCCGATGCCCTGAAGCTGGCGCTGCACGAGCGCGGCAGCCGCACCGAGGTGCTGAGCGGTCAGCAGGCGGCGTGTGAGGTTGCGGCGCTTGATGAGGTCGATCAGGTGATGGCGGCAATCGTCGGCGCGGCGGGCTTGCTTCCGACCCTGGCGGCGATTCGCGCGGGTAAAACGATTCTGCTGGCGAACAAAGAGTCGCTGGTGACCTGCGGGCGGCTGTTCCTCGAGGCGGTAAAACAGTCTGGCGCGCGGCTGCTGCCGGTCGACAGTGAACATAACGCTATCTTTCAGAGTTTGCCGCAAAGTTTTCAGTGCGACTTAGGTTACGCTGACCTGACGCAGCATGGGGTGTCGTCCATTCTGCTCACCGGGTCAGGTGGCCCGTTCCGGGAGACGCCTATCGCCGATCTGAGCGCCATGACGCCAGATCAGGCCTGTCGTCACCCGAACTGGTCGATGGGGCGCAAAATCTCCGTCGACTCGGCCACCATGATGAATAAAGGTCTGGAATACATCGAAGCCCGCTGGCTGTTCAATGCATCAGCCCAGCAAATGGAAGTATTGATTCACCCTCAGTCGGTGATCCACTCGATGGTACGTTACCAGGACGGTAGCGTGCTGGCGCAGTTGGGTGAGCCCGATATGCGGACGCCGATTGCTAATACCATGGCCTGGCCGCACCGCGTCGTGTCCGGGGCGAAAGCGCTGGATTTCTGTAAGCTGGGCGCGCTGAGCTTTTCCGAACCGGATTATGCCCGCTACCCTTGCCTGAAGCTGGCGATGGATGCTTTCGAACAGGGGCAGGCTGCGACTACCGCGCTGAATGCGGCTAACGAGATTTCGGTCGCGGCATTCCTCGACGGTCAGATTCGCTTTACCGACATCGCCGCCCTCAATCTGGCGGTGCTGGAGCAGCGCGATCTGCGCGAACCTCAGAGCGTGGATGAGGTGCTGGCGATTGATGCGTGGGCGCGTGAAGCGGCGGTGATGCAGACGAAATATTTCGTCAGGTAATGAGAGCGGAATCAGCATACATGCCGTTATGGCATTTGTGAGCATCTGGCTTCAGTGATATAGTCTGCGCCACCCGATCGCTGCGCGTTTTGGCTGGGCGACGGAGAGAGCCGTGATTTAACACGGCTTTTTTGCGAGACAAAGAGACGTAAAATCAATCAGGCTCGCCTGTGCGACAAAGTGTACAGCTGTATTCCGGGGTACCGCTCATCCCTTTTTATGGATTAAAAACGCGTTATGTTGTCTGCTAACCAACCAACCAGTGAGAATCTGCCAGCCCACGGTTGCCGTCATGTGGCAATCATTATGGATGGCAACGGCCGCTGGGCGAAAAAGCAAGGTAAAATCCGAGCCTTTGGGCACAAAGCCGGGGCGAAATCCGTGCGTCGTGCCGTCGCCTATGCCGCGAATCATGGTATTGAAGCACTCACGCTTTACGCGTTCAGCAGTGAAAACTGGAATCGCCCCGAACAAGAGGTGAGCGCTCTGATGGAGCTGTTCGTCTGGGCGCTGGATAGCGAAGTAAAAAGTCTGCACCGTCATAACGTTCGGCTGCGGATCATTGGCGATACCCGTCGCTTTAACTCCCGCCTGCAAGAGCGGATTCGGAAAGCGGAAGCGCTGACGGAACATAATACGGGGTTAACATTGAACATCGCCGCCAACTACGGTGGCCGATGGGATATTGTTCAGGGAGTTCAGCGCTTAGCCGAACAGGTTCAGGAAGGGGAACTCCGCCCCGATCAAATCAGTGAAGAACTGCTGAATCAGCAGGTCTGCATGCATGAACTGGCTCCCGTAGATTTAGTAATTAGGACCGGGGGAGAGCATCGAATCAGTAACTTTCTTATCTGGCAAATTGCCTATGCTGAACTTTACTTTACAGATGTTCTTTGGCCCGATTTCGATGAACAAGACTTTGAGGGTGCACTGCATGCGTTTGCCAATCGTGAACGTCGTTTCGGCGGCACCGAGCCTGGTGGCGACAAGGCCTGATGGGGGTAGCTTTTGCTGAAGTATCGCCTGATTTCTGCATTAATTCTAATACCGGTTGTCATTGCAGCCCTGTTTCTGCTGCCGCCCGGCGGCTTTGCTATTGTGACGCTGGTTGTCTGTATGCTGGCGGCCTGGGAATGGGGACAATTAAGCGGTTTCACCTCGCGCACTCAACGCGTGTGGCTGGCGGTGCTATGTGGCCTGTTGCTGGCGGTGATGCTCTTTATGATTCCGGAATATCACCACAATATTCATCAACCGGTGGTGGAAACATCGCTGTGGGCCTCGATGGTCTGGTGGGTGATTGCGCTGGTATTGGTGCTCTCTTATCCCGCGTCCGCCGCCTTCTGGCGTCAGTCAAAGGTTCTGCGCCTGATTTTCGGTATCGTCACGATTATACCGTTCTTCTGGGGAATGCTGGCGCTGCGCGCGTGGCACTATGATGAAAACCACTACAGCGGCGCGCTGTGGCTGCTTTATGTCATGATCCTGGTCTGGGGCGCAGACTCCGGAGCCTATATGTTTGGTAAGCTGTTCGGCAAGCACAAGCTGGCGCCGAAGGTTTCGCCGGGCAAAACCTGGCAGGGGTTTATCGGCGGCCTGATCACGGCGGCAATTATCTCCTGGGCTTACGGCCTGTGGGCAAATCTGGACGTTGCACCGTCCATACTGTTAACCTGTTCCATCGTGGCAGCGCTGGCTTCCGTTTTGGGTGATCTCACCGAAAGTATGTTCAAACGTGAAGCCGGCATTAAAGACAGCGGTCATTTGATTCCTGGCCACGGCGGGATCCTTGACCGAATCGACAGCCTGACGGCGGCGGTACCGGTCTTTGCCTGCCTGCTGCTGCTGGTTTTCAGGACGATTTAACGGATGGACTTATGCTGAGCATTCTCTGGAACCTGGCTGCGTTTATTGTCGCGTTAGGGGTATTGATCACCGTACACGAATTTGGTCATTTCTGGGTTGCTCGGCGCTGTGGCATCCGCGTAGAACGCTTTTCTATCGGTTTTGGTAAAGCGCTGTGGCGTCGCGTAGATAAGCGCGGCACCGAATTTGTGGTCGCCCTGATTCCGCTGGGTGGCTACGTCAAAATGCTCGACGAGCGCGTTGACGCGGTGGTGCCTGAAATGCGCCACATGGCGTTTAACAATAAAACGGTTGGCCAGCGCGCTGCCGTTATCGCCGCCGGCCCCATCGCTAACTTCCTCTTCGCTATCTTCGCCTACTGGCTGGTGTTTATCATTGGCGTCCCTGGTATTCGTCCGGTTGTTGGTGAAATAACCGCCAATTCCATCGCGGCGGAAGCACAAATTGCACCAGGCACGGAACTAAAAGCCGTCGATGGTATCGAAACGCCTGACTGGGATGCTGTGCGCATGGCGCTGGTGGCGAAAATTGGTGACGAAAGCACCACTCTCACCGTGGCCCCTTTCGGCAGCGAGCAGCGTCAGGATAAAATCCTCAACCTGCGGCACTGGGCGTTCGAGCCGGATAAAGAAGATCCGGTGACCTCGCTCGGTATTCGTCCGCGTGGTGCGCAAATTGAACCGGTGCTGGCAGAGGTGCAGTCTGACTCTGCGGCGCGTAAAGCCGGTTTACAAGCGGGGGATCGGATCGTTACAGTCAACGGTCAGCCGCTGACGCAATGGATGACGTTTGTTACGCTGGTGCGTGATAACCCCGGCAAAGCGTTACAGCTGGAGATCGAAAGGCAGGGCAGTCTCTTGTCTTTAAGTCTGATACCAGATACAAAACACGGTAGCGGAAAAGCGGAAGGGTTTGCAGGGGTAGTACCAAAGATTATCCCGCTGCCTGAGGAATATAAAACAGTGCGCCAGTATGGGCCATTCAGCGCCATCGTCGAAGCCACGGAAAAAACCGGGCAGTTGATGAAGCTGACGGTCAGTATGCTGGGAAAATTGATCACCGGTGACGTCAAACTGAACAACCTCAGTGGGCCGATTTCTATCGCCCAGGGGGCTGGGATGTCTGCGGAGTATGGGCTGATTTACTACCTGATGTTTCTTGCACTCATCAGCGTGAATTTAGGCATAATCAACCTGTTCCCGCTCCCCGTATTAGATGGGGGACATTTGCTGTTTTTGGCGATTGAGAAGCTGAAAGGCGGCCCGGTATCCGAGCGAGTTCAAGACTTTAGTTATCGCATTGGCTCTGTTCTGCTGATGTTGTTAATGGGGCTTGCACTTTTCAATGATTTCTCTCGGTTGTAAGAGAGTTAGTTAGGAAGAACGCATAATAACGATGGCGATGAAAAAGTTGCTTATAGCGTCGCTGCTGTTTAGCAGCGCGACCGTATACGGTGCTGACGGGTTCGTGGTGAAGGACATTCATTTCGAAGGCTTGCAGCGTGTCGCTGTTGGTGCGGCCCTTCTCAGTATGCCAGTACGTCCTGGCGATACCGTCACTGATGACGACATCAGTAACACCATTCGCGCCCTGTTTGCGACGGGCAACTTTGAGGATGTTCGTGTCCTGAGAGACGGCGATGTGTTGCTGGTGCAGGTCAAAGAGCGTCCAACGATTGCAAGCATCACCTTCTCCGGCAATAAGTCGGTGAAAGATGACATGCTCAAGCAAAACCTGGAAGCCTCTGGCGTTCGCGTCGGTGAATCTCTCGACCGCACCACGCTTTCCGATATCGAGAAAGGGCTGGAAGATTTCTACTACAGCGTCGGTAAGTACAGCGCGAGCGTGAAGGCGGTTGTCACTCCGCTGCCGCGTAACCGTGTCGATCTGAAGCTGGTGTTCCAGGAAGGCGTTTCCGCCCAGATCCAACAGATCAACATCGTCGGTAACCATGCGTTCAAAACCGAAGATCTGATCTCCACGTTCCAGCTGCGCGATGAAGTGCCGTGGTGGAACGTGGTCGGCGATCGTAAATATCAGAAACAGAAGCTGTCGGGTGACCTTGAAACCCTGCGCAGCTACTATCTGGATCGCGGCTACGCCCGTTTCAACATCGATTCCACTCAGGTGAGCCTGACGCCGGATAAAAAAGGCATCTACATCACCGTGAACATCACCGAAGGCGACCAGTACAAACTGTCTGGCGTACAGGTGACCGGGAATCTGGCAGGGCACTCGGCGGAAATTGAGAGCCTGACCAAAATCGAGCCGGGCGAGCTGTATAACGGCGCGAAAGTGACCAAAATGGAAGATAACATTAAGAAACTTCTTGGTCGCTACGGCTACGCGTACCCGCGCGTACAGTCCCAGCCAGAAATCAACGACACGGATAAAACCGTTAAGCTGCACATCAACGTTGATGCCGGCAACCGTTTCTACGTGCGTAACATTCGCTTCGTCGGCAACGACACCTCGAAAGATGCCGTCCTGCGTCGCGAAATGCGTCAGATGGAAGGGGCATGGCTCGGCGGCGACCTGGTTGACCAGGGTAAAGACCGTCTGAACCGTCTGGGCTTCTTCGAAACCGTCGATACCGAAACCCAGCGCGTGCCGGGTAGCCCGGACCAGGTAGACGTCGTCTACAAGGTGAAAGAACGTAACACCGGTAGCTTCAACTTCGGTATCGGCTACGGTACGGAAAGCGGCGTGAGCTTCCAGGCGGGCGTTCAGCAGGATAACTGGTTAGGTACCGGTTACTCTGTGGGTATCAACGGTACCAAGAACGACTACCAGACCTACACCGAGCTTTCTGTGACCAACCCGTACTTTACGGTTGATGGCGTTAGCCTTGGCGGTCGCGTCTTCTACAATGACTTTAAAGCAGATGATGCTGACCTGTCGTCCTATACCAACAAAAGCTATGGTGTCGACGGTACGCTGGGCTTCCCGATTAACGAATACAACTCACTGCGTGCGGGTCTGGGCTACGTCCACAACGACCTGTCCAATATGGAACCGCAGGTGGCGATGTGGCGTTATCTGGACTCCATCGGCCAGACGGCCGGTACGACCAGCGATAATAACGGCTTCTCGGCGAACGACTTCACCTTCAACTACGGTTGGACATATAACAAACTCGACCGCGGCTACTTCCCGACGGACGGTTCACGTGTCAACCTGAACGGTAAAGTGACTATCCCGGGCTCCGATAACGAGTTCTACAAGGTTACGCTGGATACGGCGTCCTACTTCCCGATTGATGACGATCATCAGTGGGTCGTGCTGGGCCGTACCAAGTGGGGTTACGGTGACGGTCTGGGCGGCAAAGAGCTGCCGTTCTATGAGAACTTCTATGCCGGTGGTTCAAGCACCGTGCGTGGCTTCCAGTCCAACACCATCGGCCCGAAAGCGGTTTACTACGGCGCGTCTGGCCTGGATAACTGCGATCAGTCCGGCGGCTACTGTAAGTCTGATGACGCCGTCGGCGGTAACGCCATGGGCGTGGCCAGCCTGGAGCTGATCGTACCAACGCCGTTTATCAGCGATAAGTACGCGAACTCGGTACGTACGTCGTTCTTCTGGGATATGGGTACCGTTTGGGATACCAACTGGCAGAATACGGCGACGATGAAGGCTGCTGGCGTTCCTGACTACAGCGACCCGAGCAATATCCGTATGTCCGCGGGCATCGCATTACAATGGATGTCGCCATTGGGGCCGTTGGTCTTCTCCTACGCCCAACCGTATAAAAAATACGATGGAGACAAATCGGAGCAGTTCCAGTTTAACATTGGTAAAACCTGGTAATTGCTCTTTGCAAAGGAATGCGGGTTCAGTGTAGTTTGCTGGCATAAGGCGATAGCGTCAGGTGGCTTCGGCCACCAAAAGAACAGTACCTTCGGGTACGTATGGGATGGTAAGGAGTATTATTGTGAAAAAGTGGTTAGTCGCAGCAGGTCTGGGTTTAGCAATGGCCGCATCTGCTCAGGCAGCAGACAAAATTGCAATTGTTAATATGGGTAGCCTGTTCCAGCAAGTTGCACAGAAAACCGGCGTTTCCAGCACCCTGGAAAACGAATTCAAAGGCCGCGCTGGCGAACTTCAGCGTATGGAAGGTGACCTGCAGTCTAAAATGCAGCGTCTGCAGTCTATGAAAGCTGGCGCCGATCGCACCAAGCTGGAAAAAGACATCTCTTCCCAGCGTCAGACTTTCTCCCAGAAAGCACAGTCCTTTGAACAGGACCGTCAGCGTCGTACCAACGAAGAACGTGGCAAACTGGTTACTCGTATCCAGACTGCTGTGAAATCCGTTGCTGCTAGCCAGAGCATCGACCTGGTGGTTGACGCTAACGCCGTTGCATTCAACAGCAGCGATGTTAAAGACATCACCGCTGATGTACTGAAACAGGTTAAATAAGTAATGCCTTCAATTCGACTGGCTGACTTAGCTCAGCAGTTGGATGCGGAATTACACGGTGATGGCGATATCGTCATCACCGCTGTCGCGTCCATGCAATCCGCTAAGGCGGGTCATATCACGTTCCTGGTTAACCCCAAGTACCGTGAACACCTGTCCGCTTGTGAAGCGTCGGCGATTGTCCTGACGCAAGATTTACTGCCTTTTGCCAAAGGCGCTGCGCTGGTAGTGAAGAACCCCTACCTGACCTACGCACGCATGGCTCAGATTTTAGATACCACGCCGCAGCCGGCGCAGGATATCGCCCCGAGCGCGGTTGTCAGTCCGTCGGCCACGCTCGGTCATAACGTCTCTATCGGCGCGAACGCGGTGATTGAGTCAGACGTTGTGCTGGGCGATAACGTCGTGATTGGGGCGGGGTGTTTCGTCGGTAAAAAAACAAAAATTGGTGCGGGCTCTCGCCTGTGGGCGAACGTGACCATTTACCACGAAGTCGAGATCGGCGAGAATTGTCTGATCCAATCCAGCACCGTCATCGGTTCTGATGGCTTCGGCTATGCCAACGATCGCGGCAACTGGGTGAAGATCCCGCAGCTTGGCCGCGTGATCATTGGCGATCGCGTGGAGATCGGCGCCTGTACGACGATCGACCGCGGCGCGCTTGACGACACGCAGATCGGCAACGGTGTTATCATTGATAACCAGTGCCAGATTGCGCACAACGTGGTGATTGGTGACAATACCGCGGTCGCAGGCGGCGTGATTATGGCCGGTAGCCTGAAAATTGGTCGTTACTGCATGATTGGCGGCGCCAGCGTGATTAACGGCCATATGGAAATTTGCGACAAGGTTACCGTAACCGGTATGGGCATGGTTATGCGTCCCATTTCCGAGCCTGGCGTATACTCGTCCGGTATCCCGCTCCAGCCGAATAAGGCATGGCGCAAAACGGCCGCACTGGTGATGAATATTGATGAAATGAGCAAGCGTCTCAAAGCCGTTGAACGCAAGCTTGATAATCAAGACTAATTTTCATCCGTATCGCATGATACTTTCCGGCCTGTCGGCATTCTTGTAATCCGGCAGGCCGTGTTATTATTGCCCCTTAGTATATTTTGACAGGAAGAGTATTTTGACAACTGACACTCATACTCTGCACATTGAAGAGATTTTAGAACTTCTGCCGCACCGTTACCCGTTCTTACTGGTAGACCGCGTGCTGGATTTTGAAGAAGGTCGTTTTCTGCGCGCAGTGAAAAATGTTTCCGTAAATGAGCCGTTTTTCCAGGGCCACTTCCCTGGCAAACCGATTTTACCGGGCGTGCTGATTCTGGAAGCGATGGCGCAGGCAACCGGCATTCTGGCGTTTAAAAGCGTTGGTAAACTGGAGCCAGGCGAACTGTACTATTTTGCAGGCATTGATGAAGCGCGCTTCAAGCGTCCTGTCGTGCCAGGCGATCAAATGATTATGGAAGTCACCTTCGAGAAAACCCGCCGTGCCCTGACTCGCTTTAAAGGCGTTGCGCTGGTCGACGGTAAAGTGGTTTGCGAAGCAACAATGATGTGTGCGCGTAGCCGGGAGTCCTAATCTGTGATTGATAAAACCGCCTTTATCCATCCTACCGCCATTGTGGAAGAGGGCGCCGTTATTGGCGCTAACGTTCACATTGGCCCGTTTTGTATTGTGGGTCCTGACGTCGAAATCGGCGAAGGTACCGTACTGAAGTCTCACGTTGTGGTTAACGGTCATACCAAAATTGGTCGTGATAACGAGATCTATCAGTTCGCTTCTATCGGGGAAGTTAACCAGGATCTGAAATACGCTGGTGAACCGACTCGCGTGGAAATTGGCGATCGCAACCGCATTCGCGAAAGCGTCACCATTCATCGCGGCACAGTACAGGGCGGTGGATTGACGAAGGTGGGCAGTGATAACCTGCTGATGATCAACGCCCACGTGGCGCACGATTGTACGGTCGGCGATCGCTGTATTCTGGCCAATAACGCCACCCTCGCGGGCCACGTTTCGCTGGATGATTTCGTGATCATCGGCGGCATGACCGCGGTGCACCAGTTCTGCATTATCGGTGCGCACGTGATGGTTGGCGGCTGTTCTGGCGTTGCTCAGGACGTTCCGCCGTACGTTATTGCCCAGGGCAACCACGCGACGCCGTTTGGCGTCAACATCGAAGGCCTGAAGCGTCGTGGCTTCAGCCGCGAAGCGATCACCGCGATCCGCAATGCCTATAAAGCCTTGTACCGCAGTGGTAAAACGCTGGACGAAGTGAAGCCGGAAATCGCCGAGCTGGCGAAGCAGTACCCGGAAGTTCAGCCGTTTAGCGATTTCTTCGCCCGCTCTACGCGCGGCCTGATTCGTTAATGACTGAACAGCGTCCCCTGACGATTGCCCTGGTCGCCGGAGAAACCTCCGGCGATATTCTTGGTGCAGGCCTCATTCGCGCCCTCAAAGCGCGCGTTCCTGACGCGCGCTTTGTCGGCGTGGCCGGTCCGCGTATGCAGGCCGAAGGCTGTGAAGCCTGGTACGAAATGGAAGAGCTGGCGGTGATGGGTATCGTCGAAGTGCTGGGGCGACTGCGTCGTTTGCTGCACATTCGTGCCGATCTGACTCAGCGCTTTACCGACCTCAGGCCCGACGTCTTTGTCGGCATTGATGCCCCCGATTTCAACATCACGCTTGAAGGTAACCTCAAGAAGCAGGGGATCAAAACGATCCACTACGTCAGCCCGTCCGTATGGGCCTGGCGCCAGAAACGCGTCTTCAAAATTGGCAGAGCCACCGATCTGGTGCTCGCATTTCTGCCTTTTGAAAAAGCGTTTTACGACAAATTTAACGTCCCGTGCCGCTTTATCGGCCACACCATGGCCGACGCCATGCCGCTGGATCCGGATAAAAATGCCGCGCGGGATACGCTGGGGATCGCCCACGACGTTCACTGTCTGGCCATGCTGCCGGGTAGTCGCGGTGCCGAAGTGGAGATGCTCAGCGCAGATTTCTTAAAGACCGCGCAGCTGCTGCGTCAGCAGTATCCCGACCTTGAAGTCGTCGTACCGTTGGTTAACGCGAAGCGTCGCGAACAATTCGAGCGAATCAAAGCGGAAGTGGCCCCCGATCTCGCGGTGCGCATGCTCGACGGCATGGCGCGTGAGGCGATGATCGCCAGCGATGCGGCGCTGCTGGCCTCTGGCACGGCGGCGCTTGAATGCATGCTGGCAAAATGCCCGATGGTGGTGGGCTATCGGATGAAACCGTTCACCTTCTGGCTGGCTAAACGGCTGGTGAAGACCGACTATGTCTCGCTGCCTAACCTGCTGGCGGGGCGTGAGCTGGTTAAAGAACTGCTGCAGGATGAGTGTCAGCCAACGCTGTTAGCCGAAGCGCTACAGCCGCTGCTGGCCAACGGCAAAACCAGCCACGCGATGCACGATACGTTCCGTGAACTGCATCTGCAAATTCGCTGCAACGCGGACGAACAGGCGGCAGACGCGGTGCTGGAGTTAGCACGATGATTGAATTTGAATATCCCCATACCCATCTCGTGGCGGGTGTGGATGAAGTCGGGCGCGGCCCGCTGGTCGGCGCGGTAGTGACGGCGGCGGTCATCCTCGATCCGTCTCGTCCGATTGAGGGTCTCAACGACTCGAAAAAACTTAGTGAAAAGCGCCGTCTGGCGCTGTTCGATGAAATCAAAGAGAAGGCGCTGTGCTGGAGCCTTGGCCGCGCAGAGCCGCACGAAATTGACGAGCTTAATATTCTGCATGCCACCATGTTGGCTATGCAGCGTGCGGTCGCCGGGCTGTCGATTGTGCCGGAATACGTACTTATCGACGGCAACCGCTGTCCGGCGTTGCCGATGCCCTCCATGGCGGTGGTGAAGGGCGATAGCAGGGTGGCGGAAATTAGCGCAGCGTCTATCCTCGCTAAAGTGACGCGTGACGCCGAAATGGCCGAGCTGGACACGGTGTTCCCGCAGTACGGCTTTGCCCAGCACAAGGGTTACCCAACCGCTTTTCATCTGGAAAAGCTTGCGCAATATGGCGCGACCGAGCATCACCGACGCAGCTTTGCTCCCGTCAAACGCGCGCTGGGACTCGTGTCCTGATTCGTGCGTCGAGAATAAGTAAACCGGAATCTAAAGATGGCTGAACCACGTTTCGTGCACCTGCGGGTGCATAGCGACTACTCCATGATCGATGGGCTGGCAAAAACCGGGCCGCTGGTGAAAAAGGCGGCCTCGTTAGGCATGCCTGCGCTGGCGATTACCGATTTTACCAACCTCTGCGGCCTGGTGAAGTTCTACGGAGCGGGCCACGGCGCGGGAATCAAACCGATTGTCGGCGCCGATTTTAACGTGCAGAGCGAACTGTTCGGCGATGAGCTGACCCATTTAACGGTGCTGGCGGCCAATAATACCGGCTACCAGAACCTGACGCTGCTGATTTCCAAAGCCTACCAGCGCGGATACGGCGCGGCTGGCCCGATCATCGATCGTGACTGGCTACTTGAGCTGAAAGAGGGGCTCATTTTGCTGTCCGGCGGTCGTATGGGTGACGTCGGGCGTGCCCTGCTGCGCGGTAATATGGCGCTGGTGGAGCAGTGCGTTGGTTTTTATGAAGAACATTTCCCTGACTGTTATTTCCTCGAGCTGATTCGTACCGGTCGCCAGGATGAAGAGTCATACCTGCATGCGGCGGTGGAGCTGGCGGAAACGCGTGGCCTGCCGGTCGTGGCGACCAACGATGTGCGGTTCCTGGAACCCGGTGATTTTGACGCGCACGAGATTCGCGTTGCAATCCACGATGGCTTTACCCTCGACGATCCTAAGCGCCCGCGCAACTACTCCGCGCAGCAGTATATGCGCAGCGAAGAAGAGATGTGCGAGCTGTTCTCGGACATTCCGGAAGCGCTGGAAAACACCGTTGAGATTGCCAAACGTTGTAACGTGACGGTGCGTCTCGGCGAGTACTTCTTGCCGCAGTTCCCGACCGGCGATATGACCACCGAAGACTTTCTCGTCGCGAAGTCAAAAGAGGGGCTGGAAGAACGCCTGGCGTTCCTGTTCCCGGATCCGGAAGTACGCGCCAAGCGCCGTCCGGAATACGACGAGCGTCTGGATATTGAGCTCCAGGTGATCAACCAGATGGGCTTCCCGGGTTACTTCCTGATCGTGATGGAGTTCATCCAGTGGTCGAAGGATAACGGCGTGCCGGTAGGGCCGGGCCGTGGTTCCGGTGCAGGCTCACTGGTGGCTTATGCCCTGAAAATTACCGATCTCGACCCGCTGGAGCTTGACCTGCTGTTCGAACGCTTCCTTAACCCGGAACGTGTCTCGATGCCCGACTTCGACGTCGACTTCTGCATGGAGAAGCGCGATCAGGTGATCGAGCACGTGGCCGAAATGTACGGCCGCGATGCGGTATCGCAGATTATTACCTTCGGTACCATGGCGGCGAAAGCGGTGATTCGCGATGTGGGCCGCGTTCTGGGCCACCCGTACGGTTTCGTCGACCGCATCTCTAAGCTGGTGCCGCCCGATCCGGGTATGACGCTGGCGAAAGCCTTCGAAGCCGAACCGCAGTTGCCGGAAATCTACGAAGCGGATGAAGAGGTGCGCGCGCTCATCGACATGGCGCGTAAGCTTGAAGGGGTCACCCGTAACGCCGGTAAACACGCCGGTGGCGTGGTGATTGCGCCGACCAAAATTACCGACTTTGCGCCGCTATACTGCGATGAGCAAGGTCTGCATCCGGTTACCCAGTTTGATAAGAACGACGTGGAATACGCCGGGCTGGTGAAGTTCGACTTCCTCGGCCTGCGTACGCTTACCATCATCAACTGGGCGCTGGAAATGATTAACGCCCGCCGCGAGCGCAACGGCGAGCCGCCGCTGGATATCGCGGCTATTCCGCTCGACGATAAGAAAAGCTTCGACATGCTGCAACGCTCGGAAACCACGGCGGTCTTCCAGCTTGAATCGCGCGGCATGAAGGATCTGATTAAGCGCCTGCAGCCTGACTGCTTCGAAGATATGATCGCGCTGGTGGCCCTGTTCCGTCCGGGCCCGCTGCAGTCGGGGATGGTTGATAACTTTATCGACCGTAAACACGGCCGCGAAGAGATCTCTTATCCGGACGTGCAGTGGCAGCACGAAAGCCTGAAGCCGGTACTGGAGCCAACCTACGGCATTATCCTGTACCAGGAACAGGTGATGCAGATTGCCCAGGTGCTTTCCGGCTATACCCTCGGCGGCGCGGACATGCTGCGTCGTGCGATGGGTAAGAAAAAGCCGGAAGAGATGGCCAAGCAGCGCGGTGCCTTTGAAGAAGGGGCGAAAAAGAACGGCGTTGATGGCGAACTGGCGATGAAAATCTTTGACCTGGTGGAGAAATTCGCCGGTTACGGGTTTAACAAATCGCACTCTGCGGCTTATGCGCTGGTGTCTTACCAGACGCTATGGCTGAAGGCGCACTATCCGGCCGAGTTTATGGCGGCGGTAATGACTGCCGATATGGACAACACCGAGAAGGTGGTCGGCCTGGTCGACGAATGCTGGCGCATGGGGCTGAAAATATTGCCGCCAGATATCAATTCAGGTTTATATCATTTCCACGTGAATCATGACGGGGAAATCGTGTATGGTATCGGCGCCATTAAGGGCGTCGGTGAAGGCCCGATTGAAGCCATCATCGAAGCGCGTAACAACGGCGGCTATTTCCGCGAGCTTTTCGACCTTTGCGCACGTACCGACACCAAAAAGCTCAACCGCCGGGTGCTGGAAAAGCTGATTATGTCCGGCGCGTTCGATAGGCTTGGTCCGCATCGCGCCGCGCTGATGAATTCGCTCGCCGACGCGTTAAAGGCGGCGGATCAGCACGCGAAAGCGGAAGCGATTGGCCAGGCTGATATGTTCGGCGTGCTGGCGGAAGAGCCGGAGCAGGTCGAGCAATCCTACGCCAACTGCCAGCCATGGCCAGAGCAGGTCGTTTTAGACGGTGAGCGCGAAACGTTAGGTCTGTACCTGACGGGGCATCCGATCAACCAGTATTTAAAAGAAATTGAGCGCTATGTCGGCGGGTATCGACTCAAAGACATGCATCCGACGGAACGTGGGAAAGTGACCACGGCCGCGGGGCTCGTGATTGCCGCGAGGGTTATGGTCACCAAGCGCGGCAATCGTATCGGCATCTGTACGCTGGATGACCGTTCCGGACGCCTGGAGGTCATGCTGTTCTCCGAGGCGCTGGAAAAATACCAGCACCTGCTGGAAAAAGACCGCATACTTATCGTCAGCGGACAGGTCAGCTTTGATGACTTCAGCGGCGGCCTTAAAATGATGGCCCGCGAAGTGATGGACATTGACGAAGCCCGGGAAAAATACGCTCGCGGGCTTGCTATCTCGCTGACGGACAGGCAAATTGATGACCAGCTTTTAAACCGACTCCGTCAGTCTCTGGAACCCCATCGTTCGGGAACCATTCCAGTACATCTCTACTATCAGAGGGCGGATGCACGTGCGCGGTTGCGTTTCGGTGCAACCTGGCGTGTCTCTCCGAGCGATCGTTTACTCAACGATCTGCGTGGCCTCATCGGTTCGGAGCAGGTGGAACTGGAGTTTGACTAATACAGGAATACTATGAGTCTGAATTTCCTTGATTTTGAACAGCCGATTGCAGAGCTGGAAGCGAAAATCGATTCTTTGACTGCGGTTAGCCGTCAGGATGAGAAACTGGATATTAATATCGACGAAGAAGTGCATCGTCTGCGTGAAAAAAGCGTAGAGCTGACGCGCAAAATCTTTGCCGATCTCGGCGCATGGCAGGTAGCCCAACTGGCGCGCCATCCGCAGCGCCCGTACACCCTGGATTATGTCCGTCTGGCGTTTGATGAGTTTGACGAACTGGCCGGCGATCGCGCCTATGCTGACGATAAAGCTATCGTTGGTGGTATCGCACGCCTGGACGGTCGCCCGGTGATGATCATTGGTCATCAGAAAGGCCGTGAAACTAAAGAAAAAATCCGTCGTAACTTCGGCATGCCGGCACCGGAAGGCTACCGTAAAGCGCTGCGCCTGATGGAAATGGCGGAACGCTTCAACATGCCGATTGTGACCTTCATCGACACTCCAGGGGCTTACCCGGGCGTCGGCGCAGAAGAGCGCGGCCAGTCTGAAGCGATTGCCCGCAACCTGCGCGAAATGTCACGCCTGAGCGTGCCGGTTATCTGTACCGTTATCGGTGAGGGTGGCTCCGGCGGCGCGCTGGCAATTGGTGTGGGCGATAAAGTGAATATGCTGCAGTACAGCACCTATTCCGTTATCTCTCCGGAAGGCTGCGCCTCTATTCTGTGGAAAAGCGCCGACAAAGCGCCGCTGGCCGCAGAAGCGATGGGCATCATCGCCCCGCGTCTGAAAGAGCTGAAGCTGATTGACTCCATCATCCCGGAACCGCTGGGTGGCGCCCATCGTAACCCGGAAGTGATGGCGGCCTCGCTGAAAGCACAGCTGCTGGCTGACCTGGCCGATCTCGATGTGCTGAGCAAAGAAGATCTGCTGAACCGTCGCTATCAGCGCCTGATGAGCTACGGTTACGCGTAAGCCATTCGTAAGACGTTCCTGAAAAGGGCCACAGTTTGTGGCCCTTTTTTATTCCCCTCGTTCTAGCTGCGCTATGATAGGTACAGAATTTCCAGGAGGAACGCATGAATATTATCGCCATTATGGGGCCGCACGGCGTCTACTACAAAGATGAGCCCATCAAGGAGCTGGAACAGGCGCTGTTGGCGCAAGGCTTCAAAATTATCTGGCCGCAAAATAGTGCCGACCTGCTGAAGTTTATCGAGCACAACCCGCGTATCTGTGGGGTGATTTTTGACTGGGATGAATACAGCGTCGATCTGTGCGGTGAGATTAATCAGCTCAATGAATATCTACCGCTTTATGCCTTTATCAATAACCATTCGACGATGGACGTCAGCGCACACGACATGCGCATGGCGCTGTGGTTCTTTGAGTATGCGCTGGGTCAGGCTGACGATATCGCGACGCGTATTCGCCAGTACACCAACGAATACCTGGATAACATTACGCCGCCGTTTACCAAAGCGCTGTTCACCTATGTGACAGAAGGCAAGTACACTTTCTGTACGCCGGGGCACATGGCGGGAACGGCCTATCAAAAAAGCCCGGTAGGCTGCCTGTTTTATGATTTCTTCGGTGCCAATACGCTGAAAGCCGACGTGTCGATTTCGGTGACGGAGCTGGGTTCCCTGTTGGATCACACCGGCCCGCACCTCGAGGCGGAGGAGTACATTGCCCGCACCTTTGGCGCCGAGCAAAGCTATATGGTGACGAACGGTACCTCAACGTCGAACAAAATCGTTGGGATGTATGCGGCGCCGAGCGGCAGTACGCTGTTGATTGACCGTAATTGTCACAAGTCGTTAGCGCACCTGCTGATGATGAGCGACGTGGTGCCGCTGTGGCTGAAACCGACGCGTAACGCGCTGGGTATCCTTGGCGGTATCCCCAAGCGTGAGTTTACTCGCGATAGCCTGCAGCAAAAGGTCAATACGACCGACGGCGCGCAGTGGCCGGTGCACGCCGTGATCACCAACTCGACCTATGACGGGCTGCTGTATAACACCAATTGGATCAAACAGACGCTCGACGTGCCGTCGATTCACTTTGACTCGGCCTGGGTACCGTACACCCACTTTCATCCCATTTACCAGGGGAAAAGCGGCATGAGCGGCGATCGCGTGCCGGGGAAAGTGTTCTTCGAAACCCAGTCGACCCACAAGATGCTGGCGGCGCTATCGCAGGCGTCGTTAATTCACATCAAGGGCGACTACGACGAAGACACCTTTAACGAAGCCTTTATGATGCATACCTCTACCTCGCCAAGTTACCCGATCGTCGCTTCGATCGAGACGGCTGCGGCGATGCTGCGCGGCAACCCGGGTAAAAGGCTGATTAACCGCTCGGTAGAGCGCGCGCTGCATTTCCGTAAAGAGGTACAGCGGCTGCGTGAAGAGTCCGACAGCTGGTTCTTTGATATCTGGCAGCCCGAGCAGATAGATCAGGCCGAGTGCTGGCCGGTATCGCCAGGGGAAGACTGGCACGGTTTCAGCGATGCGGATGCCGACCATATGTTCCTCGATCCGGTAAAAGTCACGATTCTGACGCCGGGGATGGATGAACAGGGCAATATGAGCGATGAGGGGATCCCGGCGGCGCTGGTGGCGAAATACCTTGATGAGCACGGCGTGGTGGTCGAGAAAACGGGGCCGTATAACCTGCTGTTCTTGTTCAGCATTGGGATTGATAAAACCCGGGCAATGGGGCTGCTGCGCGGGCTGACGGAGTTTAAACGCGCTTACGATCTCAATCTGCGGGTGAAGAATATGCTGCCGGATCTTTATGCTGAAGATCCTGATTTTTATCGCAATATGCGTATTCAGGATCTGGCTCAGGGGATCCACCGTCTGATTCGTCAGCACGACCTGCCGCGCCTGATGCTGCGCGCCTTTGACGTGCTGCCGGAAATGAAGCTCACGCCGCACCGCGCGTGGCAGCGGCAAATCAAAGGCGACGTCGAAACCGTTGCGCTGGAAGATCTGGTGGGGCGTATCTCGGCCAATATGATCCTGCCGTACCCGCCGGGCGTGCCGTTGCTGATGCCGGGTGAGATGATCACCGAACAGAGCCGATCGGTGCTCGATTTCCTGCTGATGCTCTGTTCGATCGGGCGACATTATCCGGGCTTTGAAACCGATATCCACGGAGCAAAACGCGATGAAAACGGGGTCTACCGGGTGAGAGTCCTAAAAGAGAGTCAGGGGCTTGCGCGATAACGCCCGGCGCGGGTAACGTGCTGAGAAACGGTTAACGGAGAGACAGGATGCTGGGACTAAAACAGATTCATCACATTGCGATTATTGGCACCGACTACGCGAAAAGTAAGGCTTTCTACTGCAATATTCTCGGCTTTACCCTGCAAAGCGAGGTGTATCGAGAAGCGCGCGATTCGTGGAAGGGTGATCTCGCGCTAAACGGCCAGTACGTGATTGAGCTGTTTTCTTTCCCGTTCCCGCCCGCGCGGCCCAGCCGCCCGGAGGCCTGCGGGCTGCGCCATCTGGCCTTTAGCGTTGCGGATATCGACGCTTCGGTGGCGCATCTGGAGGCGCACGGGGTTGCCTGTGAGGCGATTCGCGTCGATCCGTACACCGGCAAGCGCTTTACCTTTTTCACCGATCCTGACGGCCTGCCGCTGGAACTCTACCAGCAGTAAGGCTTGCCAGCGACCGTCCGGCCCGGTAACGTGCCGGGCGAGACTTTTCACGACACGATAACGATGACGCCATCTTCTCTCGAACAGCAGCTTTCCCCCCATCGCCAGTTTCTGGTGGCATTTAGCGGCGGGCTGGACTCAACGGTTTTGTTACATCAGTTGGTGTGCTGGCAACGACAGAACCCAGGCGTTACCCTGCGCGCCATTCATATTCACCACGGCATCAGCCCGCACGCCGATAGCTGGGTCGCACACTGTCAACGGGTGTGCGACGAGTGGCAGGTGCCTCTGGCGGTTACCCGCGTCACGCTGACCGGGCAAGGGGCAGGGCTCGAGGCCGAAGCCAGAGAGGCACGCTACCGGGCGTTTCGTGAGGCATTGCGGCCCGGAGAAGTGTTGCTGACGGCGCAGCATCTGGACGATCAGAGTGAAACGCTGCTGCTGGCGCTTAAGCGCGGCAGCGGGCCTGCCGGGCTGTCGGCCATGCCGCGGCGCGCGGCCTTTGCCGGTACTCAACTTATTCGTCCTTTGCTGAATGAAAGCCGCGCTGCGCTGCTAGGCTGGGCGCAGCAGCACGGGCTGTGTTGGATTGAGGACGAGAGCAATCAGGATGATGCCTACGATCGGAACTTCCTGCGTCTGCGCGTTTTACCGCTGCTGAATGCCCGCTGGCCGCACTTTGCCGACGCGGCGGCGCGGAGTGCGGCGCTGTGCGGTGAGCAGGAGCAACTGCTGGATGAACTGTTGGCCGACGAGCTTGCTCACCTGCTTTCAGAAACGGGCGCGCTGGCGATTAATCCGCTATACGACATGAGCGGGCCAAAGCGTGCGGCATTACTGCGGCGCTGGCTTTCCCACCATGGTGCCGCGATGCCGTCGCGCGAGATGCTGGCGCGGCTGTGGCAGGAGGTCGCGTTAGCGCGTGAAGATGCCGCACCGCGTCTACGTCTGGGGAACTTTGAGGTGCGCCGCTTTCAGCAGCAGCTGTGGTGGGTGCAAGCGCATGAGGGGCAGAGTGGAACGACGTTAGCCTGGGTCAGCCCCGATAAGCCGCTGGATTTGCCGGACGGCCTTGGGCGAGTGAGCCTGATCCCGGGGGGCGAGATTCGACCTCCGCGCGCCGACGAGCCGGTTTCTATTCGCTTTAAAGCCCTCGGAATGCTGCATATTGTTGGTCGTCACGGCGGGCGCAAGCTGAAAAAAATCTGGCAAGAGCTCGAGGTACCGCCATGGCAGCGCGATACCACGCCGCTGCTGTTTTATGGTGACACATTGATTGCGGCTGCGGGGCGGTTTGTTACGCTGGATGGGAAGCGTGAAAGCGGAGAAGGGCTACAGTTTTGCTGGCAAAAAACGGGCAGCTGAGCTGCCCGTTTCGCTATTATGACTCGCTGACAACCACGGTGCCAATCTGAGGGTGGCTGAAGCTGGCAATCCGATCGAGACGGAGTTCGCGCTGTTCTCCCGCGTTGTCGACGACCAGATACTCCACGTTCTTACGCGAGAGCAGATCGTGGGCTTTGGCTTGCAGTACTTCGCCATCTTTCAGTTGCAGAGAGAGGACGAGGTGGTGCTGGCAGGCAAGCTCAAGGTTGTCATAGTCATCACAGTTGATGGGTTGATAAGTATCATTCATTGACATAATCGCTCACCAGTAAGTTTGCCGCCGCGTACGCGGCTTTTTCCCTGACTGACTCCGACACGGCGTCATCCGCCGCAACGTCGTTCAAAACTTTCAGTACACAGCCTAGCGCATCCGGGATATACCCTAAATCACCGCTCGCAATTTCGGCGTAGCGTTGGCGAATCAACTCACAATAGTTGCCCACATGCCCTCCTGTCAGCGCTTCAATTAAGCCTATGAAGATAATCTCTGTTTAGCAAGGTGACTATATCACACTCATTTAAGCAATATCAGCGGGATGAGCGGCGGCAGGCGCGCCTTTTGGCGTTGATTTCGTTACAATGACCACCATTTTTTGCAGGAGTTTAGCCATGGCGCTGAAAGCAACGATTTATAAAGCAGTGGTCAACGTCGCAGATATCGACCGTAGCCAGTTCCTGGACGCGTCCTTAACCCTCGCGCGCCACCCGTCCGAAACCCAGGAGCGTATGATGATGCGCCTGCTGGCGTGGATTAAGTATGCCGATGAACGGCTGCAGTTTACCCGCGGGCTCTCTTCTGACGATGAACCGGAGGTCTGGCTGCGTAACGATCATTTGGGCATCGATCTGTGGATTGAACTGGGGCTGCCGGACGAACGGCGGATCAAAAAAGCCTGTAGCCTGGCGCAAGAGGTGGCGTTGTTCACCTATAATAGTCGTGCCGCAGAGATTTGGTGGCAGCAGAATCAGAGCAAAATGGCAGGCTTTAAAAACCTCAGTATCTGGTATCTCGACGATGAACAACTGGCGAAGCTTAGCGCATTTGCCGAGCGTACGATGACGCTGCAAGCGACCCTTCAGGAAGGCGCAATCTGGCTATCTGATGCTCAGAATAATCTGGAAATTCATCTGACGCCGTGGCAAATCACGGCATGATTACGCTTTCCCGGCAGGTGAGCATTCCGGAGGATGAGCTGACAATCACCGCTATCCGGGCGCAGGGCGCGGGCGGACAGCATGTGAATAAGACCTCAACGGCTATTCACCTGCGTTTTGACATCCGTGCCTCAAGCCTGCCAGAGTATTACAAAACGCGTTTGCTTGAGGCCAGCCATCACTTAATTTCTGCTGATGGTGTGATTATCATTAAGGCGCAGGAGCACCGTAGCCAGGAGATGAATCGCGAAGCAGCGATCGCCAGGCTGGTGGCGGTGATCCAGACGTTAACCGCAGAACAAAAAAGCCGACGCCCCACGCGCCCGACCCGCGCGTCAAAAGAGCGGCGGCTGAATTCAAAAGCGCAGAAATCTTCGGTGAAGTCCTTGCGCGGGAAAGTTCGCTACTAAGCCGGACGTGGATGTAATAACAATAAGGAATTGAGGGTGAAAAAAGCGATATTAGCCATTGCGGCGACGGGAATGCTGTTCGGCCTGTTCGGGTGTAACCATTCGGAAGTGACTGCCCTCAAGCCGACGCAGCAGGCGGAGTTAACGCCGATGCAGCAGAGCTGGCGCGGCGTATTGCCATGCGCTGATTGCGAAGGCATTGAGACCTCGCTGTTCCTCGAGAAGGACGGTACCTGGGTCATGAATGAACGCTATCAGGGCGTGCGCCGCGAACCGTCGTCATTTGGTTCTTACGGTACCTGGGCGCGTACTGCCGACAAGCTGGTCCTGACCGACAGCCAGGGCGAAAAATCGTACTATCGGGTGAAAGGCGAAAAGCTGGAGATGCTTGACCGTCAAGGTAACCCGATCCAATCGAAGCTGAACTATACGCTGGAGCCCGCGAAGGCCAGCCTGCCGACCACGCCGATAGCGATGCGCGGCATGTACTTCTATATGGCGGACGCGGCGACGTTCACCGACTGTGCAACAGGCCAGCGCCTGGCGGTTGCCAACAATGCCCAGCTGGAACGTGATTATGCCGCGGCGCAGGGCAGCAGCAGCCAGCCGATTCTGCTGGTGGTGGAGGGGCACTTTACCCTTGAGCCCAACCCGGATACCGGCGCGATGGTCAAAACGCTAGCGACCGATAAAGCCGGGACATTCTCGCCGGGTAAAGACTGTACCAGCGTGAAATAACGGTATCTGTAGGCCTGATAAGCGTAGCGCCATCAGGCAATTTGGTTCCGCTTGCCGGATGGCGGCGTAAACGCTTTATCCGGCCAGCTATCATAAAAAAGCCTCGCAAATGCGAGGCTTTTTTTGTCGCCCGAACCAGGCGTTAACGCCCGGTTCGGGAGGGCACTGAGCGGATTAGCCCTTAATCGCTTTCAGCAGATAATCGACGATGTCGCCGGTTTTAATCAGCTGTTTCTCGCCGTTACGACGGTATTTGTATTCGATATCGTCGTTGTCGAGGTTACGGTCGCCCAGCACGATGGTGTGCGGAATACCGATCAGTTCCATATCGGCGAACATCACGCCCGGACGCTCTTTACGGTCGTCCATCAACACGTCAATTCCGTGCGCGCGCAGCTCTGCGTACAGTTTCTCCGCCAGCTCTTGTACACGGTAGGATTTGTGCATGTTCATTGGCAGAATGGCGACCTGGAACGGGGCGATGGCGTCAGGCCATACGATGCCGCGATCGTCAAAGTTCTGCTCAATAGCGGCCGCCACCACGCGAGTCACCCCGATACCGTAGCAGCCCATGGTCAGCGTCTGGTTACGCCCGTCTTCGCCCTGTACCGAGGCCTTCATGGCTTCAGAGTACTTGGTACCCAGCTGGAAGATGTGACCGACTTCGATGCCGCGTTTGATCATCAGCGTGCCTTTGCCATCCGGGCTCGGGTCACCGGCGACCACGTTACGGATGTCTGCCACTTCCGGCGTCGCCACGTCGCGATCCCAGTTGATGCCAAAGTAGTGCTTACCGTCGATGTTCGCACCGGCGGCAAAGTCGCTCATTGCGGCAACGGTACGGTCGATGATAACCGGAATCGGCAGATTGACCGGGCCCAGAGAGCCCGGACCTGCGTTGACCAGCGCACGAATTTCTTCTTCGGTCGCGAAGGTCAGCGGGCTGGCAACCTGCGGCAGTTTTTCCGCTTTGACTTCGTTCAGCTCGTGATCGCCGCGAACCAGCAGGGCAATCAGCGGAGACTTGCTGTCTTCTACCGCTTTCACCAGCAGGGTTTTCACGGTTTTTTCGATTGGCAGGTTGAACTGCTCAACCAGCTCGGCGATGGTTTTTGCGTTTGGCGTATCAACCAGGCTCATTTCCTGGGTCGCCGCCGCGCGCGGTTCTTTCGGTGCAAGCGCTTCGGCAAATTCAATGTTGGCCGCGTAGTCGGAGGAGTCAGAGAAGATCACGTCATCTTCGCCGCTCTGCGCCAGCACCTGGAATTCATGAGAGGCATTGCCGCCGATGGAGCCGGTGTCAGCCTGTACCGCACGGAAATCCAGACCCATACGGCTGAAGATTTTGCTGTACGCGGCGTACATGGCGTCGTAGGTTTCCTGCAGCGATTCCTGAGAGGTATGGAAAGAGTAGGCATCTTTCATCAGGAATTCGCGCGAACGCATCACGCCAAAGCGCGGGCGTACTTCGTCACGGAATTTAGTCTGGATCTGATAGAAGTTCAGCGGCAGCTGTTTGTAAGAGCTCAGCTCGTTACGAATCAGGTCGGTGATGACTTCTTCGTGCGTTGGGCCGAGAACGAAAGAACGGTCACCGCGGTCAGCAATGCGCAGCAGCTCCGGGCCATACTGTTCCCAACGGCCGCTCTCTTCCCACAGTTCGGAAGGCTGAACCACCGGCATTAACACCTCGATCGCACCGGCGTTGTTCATCTCTTCACGCACGATGTTTTCGACTTTTTTCAGGACGCGCACGCCGGTCGGCAGCCAGGTATATAACCCGGAGGCCAGCTTGCGGATCATCCCGGCGCGCAGCATCAGCTGGTGGCTGATGACTTCGGCGTCGGCAGGCGTCTCCTTCAGAGTGGAGAGCAGGTATTGGCTAGTACGCATGTTGTTACGGTTCCAGTTGGACGACAGAACAGGCTCCAGATGAGCCTGGTACAAAACAAAAGTGGTTTAGTTTACCAGCGAGAAAGGGATGTCAAAAGAGTACGCGACGCAAATTAGCGGGCTTCCAGCGCAAAGACCTCAAATCCTGACGGCGTGACGCGCCAGCGGACGTTAAAGTCCAGCAGCCAGACGGCGTAGGTTTTGCCTTCTTCCTCATTTTTACGATAGGCAGGACGCGGGTCCTGCGCCAGCACTTCGGCAATAAACTGGCGAAGGCGCGGGTAGCGCGTTTCCAGCCCGAGCAACTGCTGGGTAATGTCTTCGCTGAAGCTGACGTTTACGCCGGCCTGAGGCGCATCCTGTGCATAGCTGGCACGCGCGTCGGGTAGCGCCTCGGCAAACGGCAGATACGGTTTGATATCAACGACCGGCGTACCGTCGACGAGATCCAGCCCGCCCAGTTCGAGAATCACATGCTCTTTATGGCAGCGAATGCCCCGCAGTTCGACCAGCGACATCCCGATGGGGTTGGGACGGAAGGTGGAGCGGGTTGCAAACACGCCCATTCGTGCGTTGCCGCCGAGACGGGGAGGACGCACCGTCGGGCGCCAGCCGCCTTCCATCGTTTGATGAAAGACAAACAGCACCCACAGGTGACTGAAGTCTTCCAGGCCGCGTACGGCATCGGCCTGGTTGTAAGGGGCAAGCAGGTGCAGCTCGCCGCTACAGCTTTTGACCAGGCCCGGTTGACGCGGCACGGCAAACTTCTCTTTATAAGGAGAGCGGATAACGCCTATTTGCTCGAAGGAGAAGTGGCTCATTTCGCGCTAACGTTGAGGGCCGACCCGATGCAAACCGCCTGACGATAGCAGCCCGGAGCACCGCTGGTCACTTCGCAGCTGTGCAGCAGTACCGCGTTTGCCTTCATTTTAGAGGCATTGATCTGCATACGCTTGCGCGCCGTTGGGATGTTCGGCGGTGAATCCTGGTTAGTTGCCTGGCAAGAGTCACCGGACACTTCGCCTAAGTCGCGGAACGGTTTACCGACCAGATCCTCGGCGTTGGTAATAATGCGTACCGGCGTCGCGCGCGGCGCTTTGGGTTTCGCGGTCTCCGTTTTGACGGGGGTCGCTGTGCTTTGAACGGGTTCAACAGGAGATCTGTTTAGCATGGAGCAGCCACCTAACAGGAGTGCTAATAAACAGACCGGTAAAGCACGCATAGTAATTCCTCTATAAAGGGTAGACCAGGGGGCTATTGAATCAGGTGCTTGCATAAATGACAAGACGGGCTTGTGCCCGTCTTGAAAGATACTGCGGAGGGGGAAGGCGATTACCAGCCTTTAACCGCACCGCCGTTAAAGATTTTGTTCGCCGCTTCGTACACTTCGTCAGACTGGTAAGCCTGAACGAATTTCTTCACGTTTTCCGCGTCTTTGTTGTCTTCGCGAGTCACGATCATGTTGACGTACGGAGAGTCTTTACCTTCAACGAAAATACCGTCTTTTGCCGGGGTCAGGTTGATCTGGCTAGCGTAGGTGGTGTTGATGACGGCCAGCGCAATCTGCGCATCGTCCAGGGAACGCGGCAGCTGCGGCGCTTCCAGTTCAACAATCTTCAGGTTTTTCGGGTTCTCTACGATGTCCAGAGAGGTCGGCAGCAGGCCAACGCCGTCTTTCAGTTTGATCAGACCTTCTTTTTGCAGCAGCAGCAGGGAACGGCCGAGGTTAGTCGGGTCGTTAGGCACTGCAATCTGGGAGCCCGGCTGCAGCTCGTCCAGGGATTTGATTTTTTTAGAGTAGCCAGCAATCGGATACACGAAGGTGTTACCCACGGAAACCAGCTTGTAGCCACGGTCTTTGATCTGCTGATCGAGGTACGGTTTATGCTGGAAGGCGTTGGCGTCAATATCGCCTTTGCTCAGCGCTTCGTTCGGCAGCACGTAGTCGTTGAAGGTCACCAGTTCAACGTCCAGGCCGTATTTTTCTTTCGCGACTTTCTGTGCGACTTCAGCAACCTGCTGTTCCGCACCGACGATCACGCCGACTTTAATATGGTTTGGATCTTTCTCGTCCTGGCCGCAACCAACAAGTGCCAGAGAACCAATCAGGGCTCCAACTGCCGCAAAGGTTTTAAAATTGAACGCCATGCTTATTTCCTTAAACTTTTAAGTTGTGTTGTGTGTAACGCTATTTATGAGTGACTGCCCGGACGATACGATCGCCAGATAGTTGAATTAAATAAACCAGAACGACCAGCAATACCAGAACTGTATTCATTACGACCGCATTATAGCCAATGTAGCCGTACTGATAGCCAATCTGCCCCAGACCGCCGGCACCAACGGCACCGCCCATCGCTGAGTAGCCGACCAGGGTAATCAGGGTAATGGTTGCCGCGTTCACCAGGCCCGGCAGCGCTTCCGGCAGCAGGACTTTACGCACGATCTGCATCGGCGTCGCGCCCATTGCGCGGGAGGCTTCAATCAGCCCGGTGGGGATTTCCAGCAGGGCGTTCTCGACCATGCGGGCGATAAACGGCGCAGCGCCGACCGTCAGAGGGACAATTGCCGCCTGCAGACCGATGGATGTGCCCACGATCACGCGGGTAAACGGGATCATCCATACCAACAGGATAATAAACGGAATAGAACGGAAGATATTCACCAGCGCAGAGAGGACGCGGTAGAGCTTGCCATTCTCAATGATTTGCCCTGGACGCGTGGTATAAAGAAGCACGCCGACCGGCAGACCAATCACAAAGCCGAAAAAGCCCGACACAAACGTCATGGCCAGCGTTTCCCAGACGCCGCGCGCCAGTAACCACATCATGGCCTCAGACATAACCCAATACCTCTACTTTTACATGGTGTTGCTGCAGCCAGGCGATGGCTGCCTGCGTATCTTCTGGCGCGCCGTGCATTTCAGTCAGCATAATGCCGAACTTCACGCCGCCCGCGTAATCCATCTGCGCGCTAATAATGTTGTTGTTTACGTTAAAGCGGCGTGCGGTTTCCGACAGCAGCGGAGCGTCGACCGAATGGCCGGTAAACTCCATCCGCAGCATCGGTACGCTGTCGGTGAACGGCTCCGCCTTAAGACGCGCCTGATAATCTTCCGGAATATCGAGGTGCAGCGTGGACTGAATAAACTGCTGCGCCAGCGGCGTTTTCGGATGAGAAAAGACTTCGCTCACCGTATCCTGCTCGATAAGCTCGCCGTTGCTGATGACTGCCACGCAGTCACAGATGCGCTTCACCACGTCCATTTCATGAGTGATGAGCAGAATCGTCAGACCCAGGCGGCGGTTAATGTCTTTCAGCAGTTCGAGGATGGCGCGAGTGGTCGCCGGATCCAGCGCGCTGGTGGCTTCATCGCACAGCAGCACTTTTGGGTTACTGGCTAACGCACGGGCAATCGCCACGCGCTGCTTCTGACCACCGGACAGGTTTGCCGGGTAGCTATCGTGCTTATCGCTCAGACCAACGAGGTCCAGCAGCTCAGTGACGCGACGCTTCACTTCATCTTTAGGGGTGTTGTCGAGCTCGAGCGGCAGCGCAACGTTGCCAAATACCGTGCGTGAAGAGAGCAGGTTAAAGTGCTGGAAAATCATGCCAATCTGGCGACGAGCTTTTGTCAGCGCCGATTCGGACAGCGCCGTCAGTTCCTGGCCGTCAACCTGCACACTGCCATCAGTAGGACGTTCGAGCAGGTTAACGCAGCGAATCAGCGTACTTTTACCGGCACCGGATGCGCCAATGACGCCATAAATTTGTCCCGCAGGCACGTGCAGGCTAACGTTGTTTAGCGCCTGAATAGTGCGGTGGCCCTGCTGGAACACTTTGGTGATATTCGAAAGTTTAATCATTAGATTATTTATTATCGGTTAGGAGTTATCCGCGGCATTTTGTTCTGCCCTGGACGGGCGATGACCGTCAACAAAACGGATGTTAAGGCATCTAGACGTCTAAATCAATCTGATTTATGCGATCGACGCTTTCTTGCCTGTCGAAACATGCGATACTAAGCACACATGCCTTATTCAGGAGCAACACGGTGGCAAAGTCCGTACCCGCTATTTTTCTCGATCGTGATGGCACGATTAATGTCGATCATGGCTACGTTCATGAAATAGATGCGTTTGAGTTTATTGATGGCGTCATTGACGCGATGCGTGAATTAAAAGAGATGGGCTACGCCCTGGTTCTGGTGACCAACCAGTCGGGTATTGCTCGCGGGAAATTTACCGAAGCGCAGTTTGAAACGCTGACGGAATGGATGGACTGGTCGCTTGCCGACCGCGGTGTCGATCTGGACGGTATCTATTATTGCCCGCATCATCCGCAGGGAACAGTAGAAGAGTATCGTCAGGTGTGTGATTGCCGTAAACCGCATCCGGGTATGCTGAAGTCGGCACAGGACTATCTGCACATTGATATGGCTTCTTCTTATATGGTTGGCGATAAAGTTGAAGATATGCAGGCAGCCGCTGCGGCGGGCGTAGGCACGAAAGTATTGGTGCGCACCGGTAAGCCGGTCACCGAAGACGCCGAAAAAGCCGCAGATTGGGTGATTAATAGTCTGGCGGACCTGCCTGCAGCCATCAAAAAGCGGAAATAATCGACAAAAAGGTGAAAAGGTGAGCGGTTGAAAGAAAAATGCATTTTCCCTCTTGTCAGCCAGAATAAACTCCCTATAATGCGCCTCCACTGACACGGAACAACGGATTACAAGCCGCCGGGTCAGCGAGGTTCTCCTGAGAATCTCGGCAGAGAAAAGCGAAATTAAACGCTTGACTCTGAAAGAGGAAAGCGTAATATACGCCACCTCGCAACAGTGAGCGAAAGCCGTGTTGCACTGCTCTTTAACAATTTATCAGACAATCTGTGTGGGCACTCGAAGATACGGATTCTTAACGTCGCAAGACGAAAAATGAATACCAAGTCTCTGAGTGAACACGTAATTCATTACGAAGTTTAATTCACGAGCATCAAACTTAAATTGAAGAGTTTGATCATGGCTCAGATTGAACGCTGGCGGCAGGCCTAACACATGCAAGTCGAACGGTAGCACAGAGAGCTTGCTCTCGGGTGACGAGTGGCGGACGGGTGAGTAATGTCTGGGAAACTGCCCGATGGAGGGGGATAACTACTGGAAACGGTAGCTAATACCGCATAACGTCGCAAGACCAAAGTGGGGGACCTTCGGGCCTCACACCATCGGATGTGCCCAGATGGGATTAGCTAGTAGGTGGGGTAACGGCTCACCTAGGCGACGATCCCTAGCTGGTCTGAGAGGATGACCAGCCACACTGGAACTGAGACACGGTCCAGACTCCTACGGGAGGCAGCAGTGGGGAATATTGCACAATGGGCGCAAGCCTGATGCAGCCATGCCGCGTGTATGAAGAAGGCCTTCGGGTTGTAAAGTACTTTCAGCGAGGAGGAAGGCATTAAGGTTAATAACCTTAGTGATTGACGTTACTCGCAGAAGAAGCACCGGCTAACTCCGTGCCAGCAGCCGCGGT